>JBQTHI010000081.1:0-14262 GCA_052390035.1 Actinomycetota bacterium
GACCTAGTCACTGTCGAGACTGAAGTGTTCATGTTCGAGCACCCGGGCGGGGGCAGTGCCGACTTCCCCGAGTTCTGGATAAGTCTACCCCGTCTCGAGCTCGAGCGACTGGTCGGGTTTGCGCCCGACTTCGCGGGAGTATCAGTTGCTTCGTGGGTGGGCGACGTCAGGATCGACCTCGACGGCATTCGGGACCTCTTCAACCCCGACCAAGTCGTGCCCGCGGCTGGTCTGGTCTTGGTCGAAGCCGTGGCGCGCTGTGGGATCACCTGTTTCGAGATCACCTTCCGGCGCACTGCCTCCACGGCAGTACAGGTCTATCCACCCGAGATGTCGGTGGCTGAACCGCAGACCGTTTCTGTCGATTGCGCTGCGGAGCCTGCCGAAATCGAGGTACGACCCGCGGCTGGCCTCGACTCAACCTGGAGCGGAGCGACCACCGGTTGTGAAGCGGTTCTCGCCTTCGGGCGGTGGGCCTTTTATTCGCACTACTTCCATCTCGAAGGCAGTGAAACGCTCCGTTTCACCCAGACACCGGGTCCGTGGGCCGAGCCAGAAATCGGAAACCCGACCTGCTTGGGGGACCTTTCCTCGCCTCCGGCCTGTGACATGGGCCACGAGAGCGAGGCACTTTTCTCCATGACGATCGATTCGGCCGTCGTATCCAACCAAACCGTCACGATCAAAGGAGTTGAGTGGGATCTTCGTTGGGAAGGCGAATACGACCTCAGAGGTCCGCTCGACCACCGTGCCATCGTGGTTGACTGCGGCGCACCGATCGATGCTGAGAGCCACAAGGGCGTTGGTTGGAAGCGCATCCTGGACGCTTGTCTGTTAGCCGAGTTGGTCGCCGCCAAAGTAGACTTCCCTGGCCTCTTCGCAGTCTACGGGGATGGCGAGGGCACGATCTGGGGACTCGACCACATCGGCGAGATCGAGTTGCCCTGAAGACTGAGCAAGCAAACCATCCATGCCTTTTGCTCGTATGGAGCGACACCTGAAGTTCGCGATCCCCAGCTTTGGTCCTCGTTTGTTACGCATCTTCACCTGAGGCGAACTTCACTCGCTGTATGGCCGCAGGTGGATATCGAGTGACCGACGTGAACGTGCGCCCCGACGGGCAGATTCATTACTTTGCTCCGGACGTTCCTTTCATGAACGACGCCCCACAGTTCGTTGCTGCCGTCAATAAATGTCGGTAGAGGGCGGCTAGCCAATCCAGTGTCGAGAATCGAGTCCCCCGCGCTTTCTGCGGTTCTCCATGGGGATATTTAGCGCAACCTTCAACATGTCTAAGACGCCTGGCACCATTGAGGATTTCGCCGGTGGCCAGGGGCAGAATCGAACTGCCGACCTACGGTTTTTCAGACCGAAGGTTTGAGTGCTCTGACCTGGCCTTTCGCGCCAGGAGTCCGCATGGAGTCCGCGGGAGTCCGCACCGGGTCCGACCGAGAGCCGTCCTTTAGGAGCAGAAAGCGACGACCCGTCGGGCATTCGACACACTTCTGAGCGCGCTGACTGCCTTGGAGGCGACCCGACGGGCTGGGCCTCGCCGTCGGCGTACCGGTCAAAGGCAAGTGGTGCTAGACTGATACTGGCAAGCTGCGCTAGCCTTGAGCAATGAAGAAGCGTGACCTGGTGAACCAGCTCCGCTCGATCGCCAAGGGGGCACAGGTGGACCTGGAATTGATCCGGGAGGGCGCCAACCACGAAGTGTGGTTGCTCGGTGGGACGTCTCATCATTCCCCGCCATCGGGAGATCAACCAACGCACAGCAGAAGGAATCGTCAAGAGAGCCGAGGAGGTGAACCGAAATGGCAGTAAAACGTAAGACCCTCCAGCGCCATCGCGTTGAAGTGGTCCGGTCGGGGAGGTGGTGGGCGATCACCGTACCCGACGTAGGTGGGGTGTTCTCACAGTCCCGCCGGCTGGATCAGGTCGATGCCATGGCTCGCGAAGCGATTGCCCTCATGCTCGGCATCGACGAGGCCGACGTCGGGGAACTCGACATCAATGTCGAGCCGCCCGCCCGAGTGGTCGACCTCCTCGAGGCCCTCAAACGATCGGAGGTTCAAGCCGAAGAGGCCCGCGAGACCCTCGCTGAGACCCGACGACGGGCAGCCGAGGAACTACGAGCCGAAGGGCTACCCCTGCGTGACGTAGGAGAACTGCTAGGCGTCACCCATCAGCGTGTCAGCCAGATCCTCGCCAGCTGAACCATCTAGGGGAACCACATCATTATCTGGATCACGTAACTGTCGCTCATAAATGGAACATTCGTTTCTTTGTGCGGTGTAGGTATCAGATTTGATTCGGGTCAAGCGGGAGTGCGTGATCGAGTGCGACGAGCTTGGCCCGAGTCCGCGAGGAGTCCGCGGAGAGTCCGCGGAGAGTCCGCGAGAGGCCGCAAATCGGTTGGAAAAGTCGCGAAAAGCTGCGAAGTGGACTCAATGATCGCAAAGGCAAAAAAGCCCAAGTGGGAACGGGGGTTCTTGAGGGATTGCGCAGCTCTGACGCTGGTGGCCAGGGGCAGAATCGAACTGCCGACCTACGGTTTTTCAGACCGCCGCTCTTCCAACTGAGCTACCTGGCCGAATCGTTTGCGTGTATTGGCGGGGACGACGGGATTTGAACCCGCGATCTCCGGCTTGACAGGCCGGCGTGAACTCCATGCTTCACCACGCCCCCGAACGGACGCGCCAGAACGGACCCGGCGAGGCGGGAAGTATAGGTGGGGGAGGTAGCAGGTCGGCCGATGCAAGAAGGACCTCAGAGCTCGGCGGCGAGTTCGACAAGAAGGTTCGAGCCTCCGGTCAGCACCGGCTCGCCATGTCCGAAGTAGATCGTTTCAGCCGCCAAACCCGCCATTTTGGCGACGCTGAGATTGGCCGTATCCATGTCGGGGGTGAACTGCGGGTTGGGCCCGCCCACCCCACCATCTGTTCCGGTGAGGGCATCTCCAGCGATCAAAACGCTGGCGAGTGGGTCGAAGATTGCCATGTGACCCGGGGTATGCCCTGGCGTGTGGACCATCGTCAAGCCGAACACTTCATCACCATCGGCTACCGGGGTGACCTGGCGGGGCGACTGGATCGACGGTATGTCGCCGGCGCCGGCGAAGACAGCCGAGTCGGGCGACGCCGCCAGAATCTCGGCAAGGCTGCCGACATGGTCGGGATGGTGATGAGTCAGAATCACTTGCCCGACCGCCTCCCAGCCGAAGCTCACCTCGCCGAGGGCCGCTTCGATCCCCCCGGCGCTCCCGGCAACTCCGGTGTCGACAAGCCCAGCCTCCAAACCGCGCACGACGAGATAGGCGGACACGAAGTCGAAGTTGATTCGATGAAACGCAGCACGTTCGGTGCCGGATGTCGGCGAGGTTGCCGCGGTCGTTGAGGGAGAGGCTGAGGAAGGAGTATCGCTTCCGGGTTGAGTGGTCGTTGAGGGGCGGCCGGAGTCCGGGTTGGAAGGGACACACGCCCCCAGCACCGCCAGTGCCATCGTGCCTCTACCGAGTCGGGCGAGAAACACTCGCCGGCTGATCCGGACGAACTCGGCCATCATCCACCTCCTTGGTCCTTCAGACACTAAGGAGGGCGGACGGACATGGGTTCAGGAAACCCGCACTCCGACCTTGCCGAGCTGTTCACCCGCTTCGATCCGGTGCATCGCCGCCGGTAGGTCCTCGAATGGATAGATGCGATCTACGGGGATCGACACCCGGCCGCCTGCCACCAGCTCGAGGGCGGCGACGAACTCCGAGCGATTGGCCATGGTCGATCCGATAATCTCGAACTGTTTGTACCAGAGCACTGGGAGGGCCAGTTCCACTCGGTTGCCGGCGGTGGCTCCGCACAGGACGAGCCGTCCACCGGGCTCGAGGGACCTCATCGACTGATCCCAAGTGGCCTGCCCGACGTTCTCCACCACGACGTGCGCCCCGTGCCCGGCGGCGGCCCGCAACTCTTTGGAGAATTGCCCGCCGGAGTCGAACCCGGCCTCGGCGCCGTGGTCGATCGCCCAGGCGATCTTCTCGGGAGAACGGCTGGTGACGAACACCCGAGCGCCTTGCGTCACGGCGATCAGCATCGCCGCCGACGAAACACCTCCACCTACCCCGACCACCAGCACCGTCTCGGCGGTGGCAAGCCGGGCTCGACGCAACATCCGGTAGGCGGTGGAGGTGACGAGGCCGAAAGTGCCGGCTACCTCCCAGGAGAGAGCGGGCGGTCGAACATGGAGGTTTATCGCCGGGACAACAACGTGTTCGGCCAACGTTCCCGGCAGGCGCTCGCCGAGAATCGTGTACGACCGGCAGAACACCATCTGATCGTTCAGGCAGAAGTCGCATTCAGCGCAGGAAACCGATGGATTGACGATGACCTCGTCGCCGGTTCTCCACGAGGTGACGTCTTCACCCACAGTGAGGACCGTTCCCGCCCCGTCAGCCCCGAGGATGTGGGGAAGGCGGTGGGGGGCGGGAAGCCCGTGGGTCACCCAGACGTCGAGATGATTGAGACCGACGATTTTCAAC
Source organism: Actinomycetota bacterium (assembly GCA_052390035.1). Classification (GTDB taxonomy): domain Bacteria; phylum Actinomycetota; class Acidimicrobiia; order Spongiisociales; family ZC4RG35; genus JBQTHI01. The sequence goes on from JBQTHI010000081.1 coordinate 4,535, forward strand.
CCGACGCTCACATGTCCAGGCCCGGCCACCGGGTCCTCAACCTCCGCCAGTCGCAACGCACCGATACCGGTGATGTCGTCGAGGAGCCAGGCGCGCATCGGCGGCTCAGAGTAGGCGGTTACATTCCCCAACCTATGCCGCACACCTTCGAGATACGGGTCCGGTTCTACGAACTCGATCCGTACGACCACGTCAACCACACCGCCTATCTCGGATACTTCGAAGCGGCCCGGGTCGAAGCCCTGGCCGCCGCCGGGTTTGGTCTCGACGTGATGAAGAAGGCCGGATATCAGATCGTGCTGGTCGAGTTGACCGCCCGTTTTCACAAGCCGGCCGGCCTCCACCAGACCCTGCGGGTAACCACCTCGGTGGTTGACATCGGGCGGGCGACGTCGCGGTGGTATCAGGAGATCCATCGCGATGCGGACTTGATCGCCACCCTCGAAGTGAGAGCTGCCTTCACCGACCTGGCCGGTCGTCCAATACGACCCCCCGCCGGGTTTACCGAGGCCTTCGCGCCGGCGAGCCGTACGTCGTAGGTGGGGTCTGACAACACCCCAAACCTAAGGTTTGGGGTGTTCTTAGGAGCCGACGAACGCCGCCACCCAGTCGCTGGCCGGATTGGAGCGTATGTCGTGGTAGGGGCCGACCTGGATCACCCGGCCTTGGTTGACGATGGCGACCCGGTCGGAAATGGCCGCCGCCTCGTCGTGATCGTGGGTGACATAGATGCCGGTCGTTTGTTCGCGGTCTAGAAGGACCCGGATCTCGCCAACCAGACGGGCGCGAAGGTGGCGGTCGAGCGCCCCTACTGGCTCGTCGAGCATCACCAATCGGGGATGCGGTGCGAGCGTGCGGGCCAGCGCCACCCGCTGCTGCTCCCCGCCGGAGAGCCGGCCCACCCGGCGTTTGCCAAAGGCGCCCATGCCCACCCAGGCGAGCACCTCGGTGACCCGGGCGGCGATCTCGCCGTCGGGCCGATCCTCCATCCGGAGCCCGAAAGCCACGTTCTCGGCCACCGTGAGGTGAGGAAACAGGGCATAGCTCTGAAACATCAAGCCGAACCGACGCAGATGCGTGGGCACTTCGGTCAGATCGACCCCGTCGAAACGAACGGTCCCGGACTGCGGGGACTCCAGGCCGGCAACTACCCGCAGCAGGGTCGACTTGCCGCTGCCCGATGGACCGAGCAGGGCCATCACCTCGCCATCGGCCACTTCGAGGCTGGCATGGTCGAGTGCAACCGAAGCCCCGAAGCGGACCGAGACCTCGCGCACTTCGAGCATCAGAAGGTGCCGGCCCGGAAGCGGTCGATGGGCAAAATGAGCCCGGCGGTGAGGATCATCAGGACCACCGAGAGGGCCATGGCGGTGGCAAAGGAGGCGGTGCCCGGCCTTACCAGCAGACGGAAGATCAGGGTGGGAACTGTGGCGCTGGCCGGACGGGCCACGAACGCGGTCGCTCCGAATTCACCCAGGGAGACAACGGCGGCGAATCCGGCACCGACGGCCAAGGCTCTGGCCACGATGGGAAGGTCGACTTCCCGCCAGACCCGGGCGGGCGAGGCGCCGAGCACCGCCGCCGCTTCGCGAAGGTCGGTCCTGATCGACCGCAGCACCGGCAGGGTCGCCCTGACAACGAAGGGGATCGCCACCAGGGTGTGGGCAAGTGGCACCAGGATCCACGAGCCACGCAGATCGACGGGCCGATCGAGAGCGATCAAGAATCCGAACCCGATCGTTACCGCCGACGTGCCCAGCGGGAGCATGAGGAGGGTGTCGAACCATCGTGCCCGATTGCGGGTAAGGAGCATCGCCGAGCTCCCCCCAACCAACAGGGCAAGGACCATCGTCGCTAGCGCATAGGCCAGAGAATTGGCGATCGCCGGACCCGGCTCAATGGCGGACACACCCGAACCCGCCAACGACCTCCAGCCGGCGCCGTCTCCACGGAGCGATCGAGCGATCAGCCCGATCAGGGGAGCAGCGACCAAAGAGAAGGTTCCGAAGACGGCCAGCAGTACCCAGGGGAGGTGCTTGCCTGGCTGGGGAAGCGGGTCGTCGTTGACCAAAAACTGGGCAGCTCGCTCCTGCAGCCGGCCGGAGATGGTCAGCGCCGTCACCACCACCGCCAGCTGGATCACGGCCAGGGCGGCGGCGACGGGAAGATCGAGGAAGTTCACCGCCTGACGGTAAATCTCCACCTCGATGGTGGAGGGCGATCCGCCGCCCAGAATGAGACCGGCGCCAAATGACGTGAAGCAGAAGAGAAAGACGATTGCGCACGCCGAGGCGATCGACGGGGCGAGGATCGGCAGAGTCACTCTGAGGAATCGGCGCCAGGGTCCGGCACCCATCACCGCCGCCGCTTCGTTCAGATCGGGATCGACCCTTTCCCAGACCCCTCCGACCGTTCTCACTACCACCGCCAGGTTGAAGAACACGTGAGCGGCGAGGATGGAGTGAATTCCCCGGCCGGTGAGCCCGAGGAAGGCCGCCCCGACCACCACCGTTGGCAACGCAAAAGGCACGGTGGCGAGGGCGCGAGCCACCTCCTTTCCACGGAACCGGAATCGCGACACCGCCCAAGTGAGCGGCCAGGCCATCATCAGGGTCAACAGCGTGGAAACCACCGCCTGCCAAAACGTGAACCAAGCGGCCGAGGCGAGTCGCCCCGACGAGAGAGCGGAGGCGAATCCCGCCCCGCTGATGGACTCGGCCAGGATTCGGACGAACGGATAGACAAACAGGTAGGCAAGAAAGCTCAGGGCGACCAACCACAACACCCACCTTGTCCGGTTGGGCATCACCCGAAGATCTCGGCCCACTGCTCAAGCCAAGTTCGTCGATTGGCCTCGATACGGGCCGGATCCATTTGCACGGGATCGTCAATAGTGATGGCGTGCTTGGTGAACTCCGCGGGAAGTCGAGCGTTGGAGTTGGCCGGAAAGACGAACCAGGTGAGCGGAACCGTCTCTTGAAAGCCGACCGACAACAGGAAGTCGATCAGCTGACCGGCGGCCACCTGCTTTTCGGTACCGCTCAGGATGCCGGCAAACTCGATCTGGCGATAACAGCCGTCGGTCATCACTCCGGTGGGCGCCTCCTCCACCGGGGGATCGGAGAAAATGACCTCCGCCGGAGGGGAAGATGCGTATGAGACCACCAGCGGCCGGGTCCCTTCACCCGCCCCCCCGGAGAACTCCCCGTAGTAGGCCTCGGTCCATCCCGGGGCCACCAGCGTTTCGTTGTCACGCAACGCCTCCCAGTAGGCTCGCCAGCCGTCTTCCCCAAACCGGTCGATAGTGGACAGGAGAAAGGCCAGGCCCGGGGATGAGATCGACGGGTCCTCTACCACCAGTTGGCCGGTGTACGCCGCACCGGTCAGGTTCTCCAATGAGTCCGGAGGGGGCGATGCCGCATAGGCCTGCTTGTCGTAGTTGACACAGACGTCGCCGTAGTCGATCGGCGTCACCCGATGCTGCCCGTCGAGCATCAGCTCAGTGAGCACCTGGGGCAAGGCGCTCGATTGGTAAGGGTCGAAAATCTCGGCTTCGATCCCCCGGGTCAGAAAGGTGTCGTCGATCCCGAAGAGGACGTCGGCCAGCGGATTGTCCTTGGTCAGGATCGCCTGGTTGGTCATGGCGCCGGCGTCACCCGCTGCCAGCACTTCGACCCGATGCCCGGTGGCTGCGGTGAAAGCGGCAAAGGTGTCCTCGGTGACCGCGTCGGCAAAGGAGTCATGGGCCATCAGCACGAGGGTCACCGGGCCGGCGGGCTGTTCTCTGCCGCACGCCGCGGCGAGTATCAAGGTGAGAAGCAAGCAGCATCGGCGCATCGGCAGTCCTTTCCTTCTCTGGAGCCCTTGCGCCGTGGCCCTCCCTGCGCCGGCATTACCCGGATCAGGTTCCAACGGTCGGAGGCCAAACCTCCCTCTCAGCCCGGTGCACCGGGCTCCCGTGTTGGAGCAAAGAATAGGTCAGGCGGGGGGGATGATGACCAGCACTGTGTTGTGCCCGCCAAAGCCGAAAGAGTTGGACGCAGCCGGGCCTGGCTTCCAGGACATCGGATGGGACACGATGTTGGTCAGAGGAATCTTGGGGTCCTGAGCGGTCATTCCCAGATTGGGCGGCACCTGGGCATATTCGATCGAAAGCACCACCGCCGCCGCCTCCAATGCTCCGCTGGCACCTAGAGCATGGCCGGTCCCGCCTTTGATGGAGGAGACCGGAGGTTGGTTTTCCCCGAAGATTCGGGCGATCACTGCCCCTTCGGTACAGTCGTTGAGGTCGGTGCCGGTGCCATGGGCGTTGATGTAGACAATGTCGGCGGGCTCGAGCCCGGCATCGCCGATGGCGAGTCGCATCGCCTGCTCAGCCCCCTTTCCTTCAGGATGGGGAGCGGTGAGGTGATGGGCGTCCCCTGTTGAGGCGGCCCCGGCCAGTTCGGCCAACACCCTTGCGCCCCGTCGATGCGCCTCCTCCCACTCCTCGAGCACCAGCACACCCGCTCCTTCGCCGAGAACCATTCCATCCCGGTCAGCCGAAAACGGACGTGCCATGAGTGTCGGTGACATGGCCCTGGCCGATTCGAATCCGACTATGGCCGAGGCCCTGATCGCCGCCTCTGCACCCCCCACCACCGCCGCGTCGGCATAGCCCCATTGGATGGCTCGCATCCCGTCGGAGAGGGCCTGGGCCCCGGCCGCGCAGGCCACCACCGGCGTGGTTATCGGGCCGGTGAAGCCATGTGCCATAGAAATGGCAGCGGCCGCGGCGTTGCACATCATCATCGGGATGAGCAGCGGGGATGCACGGGGATCGTCTGTCTCGGCGGCGAGGATCAGCTCCTCCAGGGACTCGAGACCGCCGATTCCAGTACCTATCGCCACGGCCACCCTGGAGGGATCGGCCGACAAGGTCCCGGCCTGATCGAGTGCTTCGGCGGCTGCCACCAAAGCCATCTGACTGAAACGATCGAGGCGCCGGGCATCTTTCCTCGGTATCCACACCGTTGGGTCCCAGTCGACGATTCGATGGTGCCCGGCGACGGGTTCGACCGAGAGACCCTTCCAGAACTGGTCGCGGCCGATCCCGGGATGGGACACCACTCCCACGCCGGTTATCGCCACCCTTTTCTTGTTCATCTAGCCACCGTAGGGTCGTCTAATCGAAGAGGTTACGCCTGAGCCTGCGCATACCTTCCAACCATCGCTCATGGTCAGCCGCCCGGTTTTGCATGTACCTGCCCACCTCGGGGTGGGGCAGGATGAGGAAGCGCTCCTCGGCGAGGGCCGCCATCGCCACTTCTGCCACCTGTTCGGTGGTCAGGGCACTCTTCCGCAACAGATCGGCGACCGGCCCGGCCTCGTCGATCATCGGGGTGAGCACGCCCTGGGGGCACAGGCAGGAGACCCGGATCCCCTGGTCCCAGTAGGTGATGGCCAGCCACTCGGCGAAGGCGACGGCGGCGTGTTTGGTGACCGAATATTGGGCGGCTCCCAGGTTGGTCAACAATCCGGCGGCCGAAGCGGTCACCAACAAGTAGCCGCCCCCGCGTTGTCGCCAGCGGGGGATCAGATGCCGGGCGGCGTAAACGTGCGAGAGGAAGTTGACCCGCCACATACCCTCCCAGTCGTCGTCGGGGGTCTGCTCCGAGCCATCGAAGGCAATCCCGGCGTTGGCGCAGAAGAGATCAATCGGACCGAACCTGTCCTCGACCTCCTCGATCAGGGCAACGTTGTCGGATTCGACCGACACGTTGGTTTGGACCCCCCAGCCCCCAACGTCCCCGGCAACCCTATGGGCCGCAGCGAGGTTGAGGTCGGCCACCACCACTTGCTTCGCCCCCGCCGCCGCCAGCCGGCGAGCGAGCCCCTCCCCGATTCCGCTGCCCCCTCCGGTGACCACCGCCACCTTTCCACCGACTTCCACGCGGGTCGCCTAGAGGATGGCCAGGTCCAGGTCGGTGACGGGCGCCGTCACCGCCGGAAGCATTCCCACCGCCGGCGGGAGGAGTTGGTGGCAATAAAACCGGGCAAGCCCGATTCGCCCTTCCATGAAAACCTTGTCGGAGCCTTGGAGAAGATCTTGGGCAGCGATGGCCGAGCGGAGATGGAACCAACCCCCGAGTGTTAGTCCGAGCATCCGCAGATAGGGGGTTGCTCCGGCCAGGGTCGACTCCGGATCCTCCCCCAGAATATTGAGAAGGTGGGCCGTGGCGCGGCGGACCGCCGCAAGAGCTTCAACCAGTGGCTTGGTCAGATCGACCAGATCTTCGTGGGTTCGGTTAATCGTCTGCTCGATCTCGTCGAGTAGTTCGGCCACGACCTGCCCGTTGCGCATCGGTAGCTTCCGGGTGACCAGATCGATCGCCTGAATTCCGTTGGTCCCTTCATAGATAGGCGCTATCCGCGAGTCCCGGTAAAACTGGGCGGCGCCGGTCTCTTCGATAAAACCCATCCCCCCATGCACCTGGATGCCGATCGAGGCCATCTCCACTCCCAGGTCGGTGCACCAGGCCTTGGTGATCGGGGTGAGCAACGACACCAGCTCGCCTGCCCGCACCCGCTCGTCGGCGGTTTCGGCGTGACGCTCCAGATCGAGCGCCCGGCCGTTGGTGTAGAGGAGGCAACGCATCGCCTCCTTGTAAGCCCGCATTGTGGCGAGCATCCGTCGCACGTCGGGATGTTCAACTATCACCACACTCTCGGCGGCGGACGACGCCGGGGTCCTGCCTTGCCGGCGCACCTGCGAGAACTCGAGCGCCTTCTGATACGAGGCTTCCGAGACCGCCAAGCCTTCCAGCCCGACGCCCACTCGGGCGGTATTCATCATGGTGAACATGTACCGCATGCCCTCACATTCCTCCCCCACCAAGTATCCGACGGCTCCCTCCCCTCGCTCGCCGAAAGACATGACACAGGTCGGCGAGGCGTGGATGCCCATCTTGTGCTCCAGCGACACGACTTGCAGGTCGTTGCGAGCTCCGGGCTCACCCGCTTGGTCGGGTATGAACTTGGGAACCAGGAACATCGAGATGCCCTTGGTTCCTGGCGGGGCGCCGGCGGTCCTGGCCAGCACCAGATGGACGATGTTTTCGGTCAAGTCGTGCTCGCCCCAGGTGATGAAGATCTTTTGCCCGAACAGCCGATAGCTTCCGTCGGGCCGCTTCTCGGCGCGGGTTATCAACGCCCCTACGTCGGAGCCCGCTTGTGGCTCGGTTAGACACATGGTCCCGGCCCAGGTTCCGGTCACGAGGTTCTCCAGATAGATCTCCTGCTGCTCGGGCGAACCATGTTCGAGCAGTGCCTCAATGGCTGCCTGTGTCAATAGCGGGCACAGGGAGAAGGCCAGATTGGCGCTCTTGAACATCTCCTGGATAACGATCCCCACGGTGTAGGGGAGGCCACCCCCGCCCGCCGATTCCGGTGCATGAGCGCCGGCCCAGCCCCCCTCCACGAACTTGGCATAGGCCTCACGAAAGCCATCGGGAGTCTTCACCGACCCGTCGGATTGCAGCCGGCTGGTTTGTCGATCGCCAGGGGTGTTGAGCGGGGCCATGACCTCGCTGAAGAAACGGCTCGCCTCCTCGAGAAGGTGCCGCACGGTCTCGGGATCGGCGTGCTGGAAGCCGTTCAATTTGGCCACCGAGGCCAGATCGACGATGTGATTCAGGGTGAAGTCGATCTCGTCGAGCGGGGCTGTGTATCCGGCCATCTGCCTAGACAAAGGCTACCCGCCGGTTGGCTTCTCGACTTCGTGAACCACTAAATGCCATTACGCCGTACTCTGGAGACCCGGTCCCGGGACGGCCCGGTGACCCTCCCCCTGAAAGGAGAGAATCGTTATGAAACCCAACAGATCGGCGGTAGCGCTCTGCGTCTTCGCCCTCGTGGTCGTCGCTTGTGGCGGCGCCGGCACGACGACCACGGCCGCTTTTCCGACGGAGACCACCACCCCCGAGGTAACAACTGCCACAACCACCGCCCCAGCGACGACCGCCCTGGAGTTGGAGGTGGCCACGACCGAGCTGGGCGACGTCCTTGCCGACTCCGAAGGCTTCACCCTCTACGTGTTCATGAACGACGAGGCCGGAGTATCGAACTGCACCGGGGCGTGCGCCGACAACTGGCTGGCCCTAAGCGGGGACATTGCCGCCGGCGCCGGAGTCGACGCCAGCCTGCTCGGCACCACGACCCGCGATGACGGGTCCGTCCAAATCACCTACAACGGGCGTCCGCTCTATTACTTCATCGGTGACACCGGTCCCGGTGAAGTCAACGGGCAGGGCGTTAACGAGGTGTGGTTCGTGGTCGACGCCGCCGGCGAGCCGGTCTCGGCGTAACAGATGGTCCGCTCCCCGAGTTGTCAGCAGGCACTGGGCGCGTCGGCGCAACTCGGGGATGGGACAACCCAGACTTAGGGGGGTGCCGTTACCACCTGGTAGGTGCGTCCGAGAGGGCTGGTCCAGGTCCAGGTGCTTGGTCGGGTTGGTTGGAGTTTCCAGCCGGCTTGGTGTTTGAGCCGGTGGTCGTGCCGGCAGAGGGGTGCGAGATTGTCGGGGTGGGTTTGGCCGCCTTCGGTCCAGGCCCTGGTGTGGTCGAGGTCGGTTTGGCGGGCCGGCATCCGACAGCCGGGAAAGACGCAGGTGGTTCGGGTGGCTTCGACCTGGCGGCGCATCGCCCGGTCGGGTCGTCGGCGGGTGGTCCCGGTCCAGACCACTTGGCCCTCGGCGCCGGTGACGGTGACCTGCCAGGTGGTGTTGGTCTGTTCGGCGGCGATTTGGCGGGCGATGTCGGCGATCACCGGTCCCCATCCGGGGATCTCGGCGGGATGTTCGTCCAGTCCGGCCAGGGTGGTGAGATCTACCCGCAGGTCGACCATCCCCCGCCGGCCTGAAGTCCCGGTGGCCTCTCCGCACAGCAGGTCCATGAACACATCGGCGCGGATCTGGTCGGCGGTGCGGGGATCCTGGGCGGTGCCGGCGTTACGGGCCAGCCGGTGGATCCGGCTCAGGGCGGCGGCCACCCGGTCGGCGGGGAGGTCGAATCCGAACAGGCCGGCGGTCCCATCGGGGTTGGCTCCCGCCCATACCCGGCGTCCCTTCACCCCCTCCCGGTAACGGTCGGCGGCGGCTTGGGGGTCGACGGCGATCACCAGTCTGGCCAGACCGGCGCGGAGCTGACCGGTGGTCATCCCCGCCGCGGCGGGCAGCAGGTCGTCGACCAGCAGGGTTGCCGTCTCGGCTCGGAGACCGGCGACGGCTCCGACGATCACCCGCACTCGGGCAGTGTCGAGCCGTCCACTCCACAACGCCTGCCACAACCGGGGAAAGCGCTCGACGAGCATCTGGGCCAAGGCCATCTGCTCCTCCGCCGCCCGTCGGGTCAACACCAGGGCGGCTCGGACCTCATCGGCTTCGAATTCGGGGTCATGCCCGCCGATCGCCTCCGCCACCGCCTCCCCCACCGAGACCATGTCGGCGTACAGCTCGGCCTGGATGTGAGACAGCAGACGTGCCCGGGCCTGGAGGAGGACCACCCGGTCGCTTTCCCCCAGATGGGACCGGTTGATACCCTCCAACAAGGTGGCCAAGGCCGCCCCCGGGTTGGTGTCTGAAAGACGGTCCTCCAACCCGGAATCGGCGGCTTCCATGGGTCCCAATTCGAAGGGCTTTGCATCGAACACATGTTCCTTATACAGCCTGGCAGGGACAGATACAAGAGGG
>JBQTHI010000082.1:0-5029 GCA_052390035.1 Actinomycetota bacterium
CACCGTCAACACCACACCGTGACCCGCATCATGGATGGCAGTCACCGTGGTCGAGTTGATCTTGATGAAGTTGCCGAAGTCGTTACCTTCGTGCGCGGTGTCGAAGCCCCAGGTCTCCTGGTAGAAACACGGGCTTGGGAAGGTGCAAATCCAGCCGCCCATGAGAACCTCTTTGACCTTCCAGGTGCCCGGCGGTATCGGCCCGATCGAATAGGCGCCGGTTCCGTCTGTGACATCTGAGGGTTCGGCCGGGTCGTGGATTCCGTCGTCATCGAGATCGACGTAAATCGTCCAACCCGACAAGCCGGGCTCCCCGAGATCCCTTATTCCATTGTTGTTCTGGTCGTGGAATTTGACCCCCGACTTGGACCCGGTGTAGACGGCTACGCCCCATTCCTCGAAGGTGGCGTCCGTCGTGCCGTCGAACGTCAATGTCGGAGAATCAAAACCAAACGACGTGAAGAGAACCACCCAGGTGTTGCAGGTGGCATGGGCGCCGTAGGCACAGTTGGCGATCGTGGCATTCTCGAACAATTCTTCGGGAACAATCAGGCGCATGTCCCGTTTGCCGCTCCCCGGGTTAATGTTCGAGTCGAGGATGATCTCACTGTCCACGAGCGCGTCCATGTCGTACACGAGTTCGGCGCCGGTCCCGAAGGGATAGCCAGTGATGTCTTTGTTGGTCGTCAGGTAGATCTCGACGGTGTCGAGCGTGTAGTAGGTCGCGGGAACGGGGGAGCTCTCATTTGAGTCGAGCTGGAACTCCCGATACAGCGTCAGAGGGCTGCCCTCGGCAAAAATCGGAATGGCGCTCAGCTTGATGGCGTGGGTATGGGATCCGGACTTGGTATCGAACTCCAGAGTGCCGTCGGTGTTGTAGCCCTTCTCAGTTACGTTCTGCTGAACCCGCAGAAAGGCGTCAAAGACGCCTGTACCAGAGGACTGGGCCGGATTGAATGATGTGTAGATGGCGCCGTTGATGGTTACCGTCTGACCCGCCGTTCTTAGATCTCCCTCCACCGCCAGCGCAATGGCGAAGGTGAGAACGCCGAGGGCGCCACCGACAACTAGGCCTGCCCACCGACCGCGCCGCGAGAACACGCGATTTCTAGTCGGCCTGGTTCGATCAATCAATTGATCCGTTGCGGCGTGCCGCCCAACAAGTGGTAGAGGCTCTCCCGCAACATGCCGCCCCGCCCGCCGATATCCGAACATTGCCAGCGCCTCCCTGTTGTACCCCTGAGGGGAGACCGCCGCGGCACCTCCCCTTGTCTCCAGACTCTATTGCCAACTGTACCCGCCGGACGAAGGGCGATCAATGAAAACGGTCAACTTTCATCGATTGTCGATTGGCCCCTCGGCGCGCCTAATTGTTAAGTCTCGTCCGGTGGCCTGGCGTTACATCCCGAGCGCCTGGTTGACCAGGGCCTCCTGCTGTTGCTGGTGCACCTTCACCGAGCCGGTGGCGGGCGAGGCGGCCGGGGGACGGCCGGCGAAGATCGGCTCCTTGCCGAAGATCCGGCGCAGGTGGTGCCACAGGAACCGGTAGGCGCCCATGTTCTCCGGCTCCTCCTGGCACCAGATCAGCTCGGCCGTGGGGTGGCGGGCGGCCAGATCGGCCAGCGAATCGTCGGCGGCCGGATAGAGCTGGGCCACCCGGGCGATGGCGACATCGTCGATGCCGGCCTCGGCCCGGCGTCGGGCGAGGTCGTGATAGACCTTCCCCGAGCACAGCACCAACCGGCGGGCACCGCTTGGAGCCACCCCGTCCTCCAGCACCGGCTCGAACCGTCCGCCGGTCAACACCTCGGCGGTGGCGAAGGAGTCGCGGGTGCGGAGCAGCGACTTGGGGGTGAAGACGATGAGCGGCTTGCGGGGCCGGAGCATCGCCTGGCGGCGGAGCAGGTGGAAATATTGGCCGCTGGTCGAGGGCACCACCACCCGCATGTTCTCGTTGGCGCACATCTCGAGGAATCGCTCGATCCGGCCGGAGGAGTGCTCCGGCCCCTGCCCCACGTAGCCATGGGGCAGCAACAGGGTGAGGCTGGTCTGTTGGCCCCACTTGGCCTCGCCGGCGGCGATGAACTGGTCGATGATCACCTGGGCGCCGTTGGCGAAGTCGCCGAACTGCGCCTCCCAGGCCACCAGCGCCTCCGGCCACTCGATCGAATATCCATATTCGAAGCCGACGGCGGCGAACTCGGAGAGCAGCGAGTCGACCAGCCTCACCCGGGTCACGCCAGCGGTGAGCAGTTCGATCGCCGACCAGTCGCGTCCGCTGTCGTAGCACGTGAACTCGGCGTGGCGATGGCTGAATGTGCCCCGGCGGGTGTCCTCCCCCGCCACCCGGATCGGGATGCCCTCCCGGGCGAGGGAGCCCAGAGCCAGCAGCTCGGCGGTGCCCCAATCGACCGAGTCGTTCTCCAGGGCCGACGCCCGCTCCCCGATCAGCTTTACCAGCTTCGGGTGGATGGAAACATCCTCCGGAGGGGTGGTCAGATAGGCGAGGACATCTCTCAGCTCGCCTTCCGCCACCGCCGTCACCGGCTCTTCCCCCCCCATCGGCTGCACTCGCGGCATCGTCGGTGACGGCGCCGACTGGCGGGTCTCCTGGAAGGCCTGATCCATCAAATCGTGGAACTCCACCAGCAGGCTCTCCCCGTCCTCGACCGAGATGTCGCCGGTGTTGACCAGCCGCTCCATGTAGAGCTTTCGCACCGACCGTTTCTGGTCGATCAACTTGTACATCAGCGGCTGGGTGTAGGAGGGCTCGTCGCCTTCGTTGTGGCCCCGGCGCCGGTAGCAGATCATGTCGATGACCACGTCGCGGTGGAAGGCCTGCCGGAAGGCGAACGCGAAGCGGGCGACCCGCACCACCGCCTCGGGGTCGTCGCCGTTGACGTGGATGATCGGGGCCGCCACCGTCTTGGCCACGTCGGTGGCGTAGAAGCTGGAGCGAGCCTCGAGGGTGGAGGTGGTGAACCCCACCTGGTTGTTGATGACGAGGTGGACGGTGCCCCCGGTGCGGTAGCCGCGCAGCTGGGAGAGGTTGAAGGTCTCCACCACCACTCCCTGCCCGGCGAAGGCGGCATCGCCGTGGATGAGGACGGGAAGCACCTGATGATGTCCCAGCGGCCCGCGCTTCTCCTGTTTGGCCCGCACCACCCCCTCCAATACCGGGTCGACCGCCTCCAGGTGGCTGGGGTTGGAGACCAGTTGGACGCCGATCATCGAGCCGTCGGCGGTCTCGTATTTGCCGGAGAAGCCCAGGTGATATTTGACGTCGCCGGAGCCGCCGGTGGTCTCCGGGTCGAGGTCGCCTTCGAACTCGCGGAAGATCTTCTCGTAGCTCTTGCCGATGATGTTGGTCAAGATGTTGAGCCGCCCCCGGTGGGCCATGCCGATGATCACCTCTTCCATCCCTGAGCCGGCGGCGGCGGTGAGGAGCGAGTCGAGCATGGGGATCACCGACTCCGCCCCCTCCAACCCGAAGCGTTTGTGCCCGACGTATTTGGTGTGGAGGAAGCGCTCGAAGGCTTCCGCCTGGTTGAGCTTGCGAAGGGTGCGGAGCTTCTCGTCGTGGGTCAGCTCCACCCGCGGCACTTCCACCCGCTCTTGGATCCACCTCTTCTGCTCGGTCTCCTGCATGTGCATGAATTCGATCCCGGCGGTGCGGCAGTAGGCGTCACGCATGCGGGCGAGGATCTGACCAAGAGCCATCACCCTGGTCCCTTCGATCCCGCCGGTGGCGAACTCGCGGTCGAGGTCCCAGATGGTCAGCCCGTAGAAGAGCGGGTCGAGCTCGCCGTACATGCGGGGCGGGTTCTGGCGGAGCGGGTCGAGATCGGCGATCAGATGGCCCCGCACCCGGAAGGCGTTGATCAGCCGGAAGACGTTGGCTTGTTTCTCCGCCCAGTGGGGGCTGCCGATCGGGGGGTTGTCGTCGACCGCCCATCGCGCCGGGACGTAAGGGATGCCGAGGGCGGCGAACACCTCGTCGTAGAAGCCGTCCTCCCCCAGAAGCAACTGGTGGATGCGGGCGAGAAGCTCGCCCGACTGGGCCCCCTGGATCACCCGATGGTCGTAGGTGGAGGTGAGGGTGACCACCCGGCCGATTCCCTGACGGGCGAGGAAGGCGGCGTCCGAACCCTGATATTCGGGTGGGTAGGCGATGGCCCCCACCCCGACGATCACCCCCTGCTCGGGCATCAGCCGGGGGACCGACTGGACGGTGCCGATGGTCCCCGGATTGGTGAGGGTGACGGTGGTGCCGGCGAAGTCCTCCAGGGTGAGCCGATTGTTGCGGGCCTTGTGGACGATCTCCTCGTAGGTGACCCAGAACTGCTTGAAGTCGAGGGTCTCCGCCTCCTTGATGTTGGGGACCACCAGCCCCCGGGAGCCGTCCCTCCGCTCCAGGTCGATGGCCAGCCCCAGGTTGACATGGGGATGACGGAGCAGGTGGGGCTTGCCCTCGATCTCGGCGAAGGAGACGTTGAGCTCGGCCAGCTCGGTGAGGGCCTTGACGATGGCAAAGCCGATCAGGTGGGTGAAGCTGACCTTGCCTCCCTGGGTGAGCCGCTTCAGTTGGTTGTTGATGATCAGCCGGTTGACCTCGAGCAACTTGGCGGGGATGTTGCGGACCGAGGTGGCAGTGGGGATTTCCCGGCTCGCCTCCATCCGCTCCACCACCACCGCCGCCGCTCCACGCAACGGCACCGCCTCAGCCACAACAGCCTGTCCGTCGGGCGACGGCTTCAGCGCGGGCGCAACAGTTGCTGCGGCTGCTGTCTCAGGAGTTGTTGTTGGTGCGGCGGGGCTGGCGGCTGGTGCCACCATCGGCTGCGCCGGGGCGCTTCGGGCCAGGTCCATTGAATGTGGCCGATAGTCCTCAAAGAACTCCTGCCAGGAGGCACTAACCGACCCGGGATCTTCCAGATACCGGCGGTACATGTCGTCGACCAGCCACATGTTGGGACCGAAGTCGGTCAAATCGAGTTCGGTGTCGCTCACCGGGCCGATGCTAGGTGGG
>JBQTHI010000083.1:0-20897 GCA_052390035.1 Actinomycetota bacterium
GCCTCCAAGAGGCCCGAGATCACCACATTGGTGGACGTGCCGATCAGGGTGACCACCCCGCCCAAAAGCGCCGCAAAGGAAAGCGGCATCAGATACAACGAGGGGGAACGCCCCCGGCTCAACGCCCACGCCCGTACCTGCGGGATGAGCATGGCGACGATCGGGGTGTTGTTGAGGAAAGCCGACGCCGCCGAGGTCGGCAGGACCAGACGGGCGATGGACTTGCGAAATCCAAGGCCGTTGCCGAGTGTGGAGCGGACCAATGGAGTCAAGGCGCCGGTCTTCTCCACCGCCCGGGCGAGCACGAAGAGGGCCGCCACGGTGAGGGGGGCTGGGTTGGAAAATCCGACCAGGGCCTCGGCCGGGGTGACGATCCCGGCAACGAGGACTGCGACCATCCCCCCCGCCATCGCCACCGCCGGCGAGATGGTGTCGCGGACCAACAAGACAAGGACCGCGAGGACTACCGCCAGCACATACCAGGATTCCCAACCCACCCCGACATCCTACGGCAAGGGTCGAACGGCTCCAGCCCGGCTATTGGGTCTGGAGCAGACCCGCATCGCCCGTAGAATGTGCCTCTCAAAGCGATGGGGAGGGCTGAATATCTATGACTGACCACTTGGTCGCGCCACACGGTGGGACCCTGATCAACCTGATGGCCACCGACGACCGGCTCGCCGAACTACGGGTGGCTTCCGTGAATTGGCCGTCCTGGGATCTGACCGCCCGGCAGATGTGCGACCTCGAGTTGCTACTGACGGGTGGGTTCTCGCCGCTGACCGGCTTCATGAAAAAGGGCGACTATGAGCGGGTGCGGGCGGAGATGCGGCTCGAAGACGGGAATCTGTGGCCGATGCCAATTCCGCTCGACGTGCCTGAGGAGCTGGCCCATTCACTGTCGATCGGCGACCAACTCGCCCTGCGGGACCCGGAAGGAGTGATGCTGGCGGCCCTCCGGGTAGAGGAGGTCTGGCGACCCGACCTGGGTGGCGAGGCCGCCGAGGTCTTCGGCACATCCAACCCAGAGCATCCCGGTGTCAACTATCTGACCTCGCGCACCAACCCTTTTTATGTCGGCGGCACGCTCGAGGGAGTCGCCCTCCCGGTCCACTACGACTTCCGCTCATTGCGCCAGACCCCGGCCGAGTTGCGGGCCGAGTTCGCCCGGCGGGGATGGACGAAGGTAGTGGCCTTCCAGACCCGCAATCCCATGCACCGGGCCCACGTCGAGCTGACCATGCGAGCCTCGGCCGAGGCGGGGGCCAACCTGCTCATCCATCCATCGGTGGGGATGACCAAGCCCGGGGACGTCGACCACTACACGAGGGTCCGGTGTTACCAGGCGGTTTTGGACCGTTACCCGCACAATACGGCGACCCTGTCGCTCCTTCCGTTGGCGATGCGGATGGGGGGGCCGCGCGAAGCGGTCTGGCATTCGATCATCCGCAAGAACCACGGCTGCACCCACCTCGTGGTAGGGCGCGACCATGCCGGGCCCGGGAACGACTCCTCCGGCCAGCCCTTCTACGGCCCTTACGACGCCCAACAGTTGTTGGCCAAACACGAAACCGAACTGGGCATGTCGATGGTCGACTTCCGGATGATGGTCTACGCCCCCGATCTCGATCAGTACTTCCCCGAAGACGAGGTGCCGGACGGAGTCAAGACCCTCAACATCTCCGGGACCGAACTTCGGGATCGTCTGGCGACCGGCCGCGAGATCCCCTCTTGGTTCAGCTATCCCGAAGTGGTGGCCGAGTTGCGACGTACCCACCCGTCACGGGCCGAGCAGGGCTTCACCGTCTTTTTCACCGGTCTCTCGGGGTCGGGCAAGTCGACCATCGCCAATGCCTTGCTGGTGAAGATGTTGGAGATGGGCGGCCGTCCGGTCACCCTGCTCGACGGCGACCTGGTTCGCAAGAATCTGTCGTCCGAGCTGGGCTTCTCCAAGGAGCACCGAGACCTCAACATCAGGCGTATCGGTTATGTCGCCTCCGAGATCACCAAAGCCGGAGGAAGCGCCATATGCGCACCGATCGCGCCTTACGACGCCACCCGAAAAGCGGTGCGGGCCATGGTCGAACCGAACGGCGGGTTCGTCCTGGTGCACATCGCCACGCCGCTCGAGGTGTGTGAGCAACGAGACCGCAAGGGCCTTTATGCCAAGGCACGGGCCGGCTTGCTCCCCGAGTTCACCGGGATCTCCGATCCATACGAGGAGCCGGCAGACGCCGAGGTGGTGATCGATACCTCGCTCTTGTCGCCCGAGGAGGCGGCCAACCAGATCGTGCTCTTTCTGGAACGCCTCGGGTACATCAGCGGTCCCGCTGGCGCCTGACTGCCATGACTGATCGAAGCGCCGACCTCGCGCGGATCAGCCGCGCCCTGGGGGCAGCCGCCGAGGTCCTCACCCGGTTCTCCCCCGGAGAGGTCAAAGCGATCAAGAAGGACAACCAGGATCCGGTTACCGAGGCCGACCTGGCGCTCGACCACGCCCTGAAGGAGTCCCTCGTCCGACCCGGGGAGGGGTGGCTCTCCGAGGAGACCGCCGACGACCGCCACCGTCTCGGCGCCGAACGGGTCTGGGTTGTCGATCCGCTCGATGGGACCAAAGAGTTCGTGCAGGGGATCCCCGAGTGGTGCGTGTCGGTGGGACTGGTCGAAGATGGGCGGGCGGTGGCCGGTGGCATCCTCAACCCCGCCGCCGGATTTCTCTCCATCGGCGGCGAGGGTCTCGGCTGCACCCTCAACGGCATTCGCATGCCGATGGCCGAAGGATTGGGCGACCGGGCGCTCGTGTTGGCCAGCCGCACCGAGGTAGGCCGGGGTGAGTGGCAACGGTTCGAGGGGGCGGATTTTCGCGTTCAGGCGATGGGATCGGTCGCCTTCAAGCTCGCCAGAGTGGCCTGTGGTCTGGCCCATGCCACCTGGAGCTTGGCGCCCAAACACGAGTGGGATGTGGCAGCTGGAGCCGCCCTGGTGGCTGCCGCCGGCGGCGAAGTCCTGGGCCTCGACGGAACCCCGCTCGTTTTCAACCAACCCTCGCCGTGGCTGCCGGGCCTAATCGCCTTCGGGCCGGGAATCGCGACGACCTTCGATCTTGCCAGAATCGTCAACGGGTCTCGGTCGCACTCATTCTTGGGGCCGTAACTAACGAAATCGTGAGATGGAACCCTGGGTTCGCGGGGTTTTAGTCGACGACCATCAGGGAGCGGTCGCTCTGGTTGAGGACCTCCACACCGTCCTCGGTGACGGTCACGATGTCCTCGATGCGGACACCAAACCGGCCGGGCAGGTAGATCCCCGGTTCGATTGAGAAGCACATACCCGGCTCGAGTGCCTCTCGATTGCCCTCAACCAAGTACGGGTGCTCGTGACCTTCAAGGCCGATCCCATGCCCGGTGCGGTGAAAGAAGAACTTGCCATACCCGGCCTCATCGATCACCCGGCGTGCCACCCTGTCGATCTCCTCGGCCCGAACTCCCGGCCGCACGGCGGCGGTGGCCGACTGCTGGGCGGCCAGCACCACTGAATGGACTTCGCTCTGCTCGGCGGTGGGTGGCCCAACCGAGAATGTGCGCGTCGAGTCGGAGCAGTATCCGTTGAGCCTGCCGCCAAAGTCGACCACGACCAGATCTCCCGGTTCGATCAACCGGCCGGCGGGCTCATGATGGGGTGAAGCACCGTTTGGGCCGGAAGCGACGATCCAAAAGAGCGATCGATCGTGTCCCTCTTCGAGGGTCATGTCGGTGACCCGGCGGGAGAGGTCTCGCTCGGTCGTGCCGGAAAATCTGCTGCCCCCCAGTCGGGCCACCACCCGGTCGAGGCCGGCAGCGGCGGCGGCCAGCTGGTCAATCTCTGCTTTCTCCTTTCGAATACGGAGCGTCCGCATGAGGGAGGTGGCCGATTCGAATCGGGACCCCGGGAGCCGTTCCTGCAGCCCGAGCAGGAAGAGCGACCAGGTGGTGTCCCCGATCGCCAGCCGCTCACTGTCACCAACGAGGCCAGCCACGATCTCGAGGGGGTCCTCGGTTTCCTCCCACGGTCGAAGGTCGAACGGGCCGGGCACGACGCGGGGCGCCTCCAATCTGGGGACGACCAGGACGGGTTCGCCATCGCGGCCGAGCACCAGCATGGTCAGACGCTCGAGGGCCATAGCCTCATACCCGGTCAGATATGGCAGATCGGCCCCGACCGATAACAACAAGGCGTCGATGCCGGCGGATTCCATCCGCCAACGGGCGTTAGCAATCCGACCGGAGTGATCGAACAATGGGAATCCGATCAGCCGGCCCGCACCGCCGCTCGCGCCGACTTGGCGTGGTATGACGAGCGGACCAGCGGACCCGACTCGACATGGGGAATGCCGATCCCTTCTCCGAACTCACGGTATTCGGCGAACTCGTCGGGGTGAACGTACCGGTGGATAGGCCGATGACGAGCCGTGGGCCGCAGGTATTGGCCGATGGTCACTATGTCGACGCCCACCGCCCGGAGATCGGTAAGAGCCGAGAGAACTTCATCACGGGTCTCCCCCATTCCGACGATCAACCCTGACTTGGTCAGGCCGTACGGGTTGAGCGATCTGGCCCGGGCGAGGAGGGCGAGCGATCTTCCATAGTTGGCAGAGGTGCGCACCTCTCGCTGCAAGCGGAGAACGGTCTCGGTGTTGTGGTTGAGAACCTCGGGCCGTTCTGCCATCACCGTCTCCAATGCCGCCGGGTCGCCTTTGAAGTCCGGGATGAGCACCTCAATGTCGCATCCGGGGTGAATCCGGCGGGTCTCGCGGATGGTGGCGGCGAACATGGCCGCTCCGCCGTCTGCCAGGTCGTCGCGGTTGACCGAGGTGATCACCGCGTGGGACAGGCCCATCTGCTTGATTGCCTGAGCGGCTCGAAACGGTTCGAGAACGTCATATTCGGTGGGCTTGCCTGTGGTGACATTGCAGAACCCGCAAGCCCGTGTGCACCTGTCGCCGAGGATCATCAGGGTGGCGGTCCCCATCCCCCAGCACTCGTAGATGTTGGGACAGCCGGCTTCTTCGCAGACGGTGTGAAGGTCCAGACCGCGCATTAGTTTCTTCAACTCGAGGTATTCGTCGTTCATGTGGGCGGTGACCTTCATCCACTCGGGACGGGGAGGCTCGCCGGGTAATCGCCCGCCCACCATGACCGGGATGGAGTGATGCCGGTTAGGAGAGAAGGCCCCCAATTCGACCAACCGGTCGACCTCGAAGTCGCTCGACATACCCTGGCCGCGGGTGAAGGCGCCCAGATGAACCTCCGGCGCCGGGTAGCCGAAAACGCGCCCAAAGTTGGCAACCAGGGTGGCCACCACTTCCTGGTGGGTGACCTTGCGGCCGGCCAAGGCGGTGAGGGAGGTGACCGGCCGATCGGTGATCCCGCACGGGTTCATCCTGGCAAAAAACGACATGTCAGGGTCGAGGTTGAGAGCAAACCCGTGCATCGTCACCTGCCGGGAGACCCGAACTCCGATGGCGGCCACCTTGCCTTGCTCGGTCCACACCCCGGTGAGCCCCGCCTCGGTCCAGGCACCGACCCCGAATCCGGCCAGGGTGTCTATGAGAGCCTGCTCGATCCGGCGAACGAAGGGCACGACTTGTTTCGGATCCGACAGGCGGAGGATCGGATAACCCACCAGTTGGCCGGGACCGTGATAGGTGATGTCCCCGCCGCGGTCGACATGATGGACTTCTGCGCCGTAGGCGCCGACGCTCTCTTTGGGGATGAGGAGGTTGGAGCCATCGCCGTTTCGCCCAACGGTGTAGACGGGGGGATGTTCGAGCAATAGCAGGTAGTCGTCGCCCCGACCTTCCACCCGTGCCGACCAAAGGGCGCGCTGCAGGTCCCACGCCTCCAGATACGGCAGCCTCCCCAGCCACCGGACCCGTAGGTGCCGGTCGGTCATGCCAACTCCTGGTTCCAATCCCACGTCTCCAGGTTTTGTTTGATCCGCTGCAGGAACAGCACCGCCGTGGACCCGTCGAAGGATCGGTGATCCCACGACAACCCCAAGTACCCGATGTGACGGATGGCGATCGTGTCCTGGCCCTCGGGAGTGGTCACCACCGCCGGCCGTTTAGAAACGGTGTCGGTGGAGAGGATCCCGACGTTGGGGACGTTGATGATCGGGGCGCTCATGAACGAACCGAACGGCCCAGGGTTGGTGATCGAGAAGGTGGACCCGGTGACGTCGTCTGGATCGAGCTTGTTGGACCTGGCCTTGTCGGCCAGTTCTCGGATCTTGCGAGCCAGCCCGACCAAACGCAGCCCGTCGGCGTTGCGAATCGTCGCCACGATCAGACCTTTTTGGTTCAGGTCGATGGCGATCCCCAGGTTGACCGTGCGGTGATAGACCGCCTTCTTCTCGTCTAGGAAGAAAGAGCTGTTGACGACCGGATACTCCTTGAGGGCGTCGATGCAGGCTCGGGCGATGAAAGGCAAATAGGTGAGGGAGAAACCCTCCTCCGCTTTCCAGCCGGGCTGGTGGGCGGCACGCACCCGTTCCACTCGCTCGTAGTCGACCTCCACCGAGGTCCAGACATGGGCGGCGGTTTGTTTGGCCTTGATCATGTTCTCGCCGATCCGGGCTCTCAGACGGTCGAGCGCCACCTCCTCGGAACCGGAAGCGGCGGCGACCGGGGGCGGTGGCACCAAGGGAGCCGGCGCCTCGGGTGCTCGAGTCGGCGGGGCGGGGGCTGGGGCGGTGGGGGCAGCCGGTTGAGCGGCTGCAGCCGGGGTGGGTGGCGCCGTCGGAAGCACGGCGGCTTCGGATCGGCCCGCCAGATGTCCCTCGACATCTCGACGGGTAATCCGGCCCGCCTCGCCGGTGCCGGTCACCTGGGCGAGATCGACCCCATGCTCGCGGGCCAGTTTTCGCACCACCGGCGAAAGCACTCCCAGCCCACCACCCTCTCCCCGGGGTGCAGTGGTCTGCTGAGCCGGCGGTACAGCCGGTGCGGGCGGGACAGCCGGGGCGGGCGGGACGGCAGGGGCGGGCGGGGTAACAGGCGCAGGCTCAATAACCACCTCAACTTTGGGGGCGGCGACCACCGCCTCGGCGCTGACGGCCACCGGAAGGGGCTCGGCAGCTACCGGCTGTTCGGGTGGAGAAACTGCGGCCTCGCCCGCCTCACCGATCACTGCCAGGGGGGTTCCCACCGCCACCGTCTCGCCTTCGGGTACAAGCAGTTGCAGGACAATCCCGGCGGCGGGTGACGGCACCTCGGTATCAACCTTGTCGGTCGAGATCTCGACCAGCACCTCGTCGGTTTTGATCGGGTCGCCTACCTTCTTGGACCAGCGGAGGATGGTCCCTTCGGTTACGGTCTCCCCCAGTTGGGGCATGCTGACTGTGGTCGGCATTGGACTCCTTCGCTAGTGCAAACTGCGCCCGGAGGCGGCTAACAAGGTTTCTCCGACTCCTTCGGACAAAGTGGGATGGGCATGGATGAAGGCGGCCGCCTCCGACGGGTAGGCCTCCCAACCCACCGAATACATCAACTCGTGGATCAACTCTCCGGCCTGGGGGCCCACGATCGAAGCACCGAGGATGGCGCCACCCTTCTGGGCTACTACCTTCACCCTCCCTCGGTTTTGCCCAACAATTATCGCTCGGCCCACCCCGCCCATGCTGTGATTGTGTACTTCGACATCGAACCCGGCCTCCCTTGCCTGGGCTTCGGTTAGACCCACTTCGGCGAACTCGGGATGGGTATAGGTCACCCGCGGTATCGCCAGATAGTTGACCGGCGCCGACCGCCCGGTGGCGATGTGAGTCATGGCGGCGATTGCTTCGGCGAACCCGACGTGAGCCAATTGGAGGGTTCCCGCCACAACATCACCTACGGCATAGACGCCATCGGCCCCGGTCATCATGGTCTCCAGGTCGACCTTGATGAAGCCTCGTTCGGTTGCGATCCCGTCTGCGGTCTCGAGGCCAATGTCTTCGGTTCGGGGACCACGCCCCACCGCCACCAGCACCACGTCGACTTCGGCCGAATCTCCGGCGAACGGCACCACTATCGAGGATGGGCCGAAGCGGGGGGCTTCAACTGACTTGCCAATGTGGAATTTGACGCCACGGCGGGTCATCTCCCGCTCCAGGACCTTGACGGTGGCCTCGTCAGCCCCGGGAATGATCTGGGGCAGCAGCTCGATGACGTGGACCTCGCTGCCGACATCAGCGAGCAGCGAAGCGAACTCACAACCGATCACTCCTCCGCCGATGATCGCCACCCGTTCGGGCCGTTTCGGCCAGTCGAGGGCGTGGTCTGAGGTCACGATCCGATCCCCATCGATCTCATAGCCGGGGATGGTTCTGGCGTAGCTACCGGGAGCGAGGATCACATTGCGGCCTTCGAGCCGGGTCTGGCCGTCGGCCCCGTCGACGATCACGACCTTCGGCCCGTCGAGCCGTCCCCGTCCGAGGAAAACGTCAACCTTTCGCTGTTTAAGCAACAGCTCCACGCCCCGTACCAGGCCTTCGACGGTCTGATGCTTCTTGGCGAGGGCCGCCTGCCAGTCAAGCTCCGGCTCACTGACGATGACACCAAAGTCAGAGGCTTGGCGAACTGTGGTGTAGACCTCGGCGATCTGCAACCACTGTTTCGCCGGAATACACCCACGGATTAGACAGGTGCCGCCGGGCCTTTCATCGGAAACCAGGGCCACCGACAGCCCGAAATGGTGCGCATAGAGAGCCGCCGCATATCCGCCCGGACCACCGCCCAATACAACTATGTCGTGCAATGGATCTCCTCGTATGGCAGTTGAAGACCGTCCGGTCGAGCCTAGTGGGGGCTCCTGTAGCCTCGTTGGGTGCCCACCCGCTGGTTGCTGATCGCCTCAGCGATTACCGCCGTGGTGATCGTCGTCGCCGCCGTCATCTGGCTCGGAGCATTGCTCGGCTAACCGTCAGAACTAGTCCGCACGACCCACTCAGAAAGGCTTTTGACGCCGGTTACCTTCCAGTAGTGTTCTCTCCGACAAGGGAGGTCGTGGCCTCAAAGGGGCCACAGGGCTTCGTCGTACCCGACGAGAAGAGGGTGGGCTGATGTTGTTTGTCTCTGGGCAAGGCCGTCATTTGACGCGTAAGCGACGCGATCGTCGTGCTTCCAATATCATCGCTGTAGCAGTCGTTCTGATCGCAGCCCCCATCCCAGCCGCTTTGGCGATCAAAGACCAGCCCTTCCGCGCCTTTGAGGTCAGACGGACCTACTCATCGGACATGGGAGTCGGTGCGCCGGTCGGTGTTGCCTACCGGGGTGTTTCCGACACCCTGGTGGTGGTCGACGGTTCGGGCCAAGCCGTGCAGACCACCCGAGCCGGGGAAGCGGTTGGCGCCGCCGTGACGGTGGCAGGCGACGGGGTAACGCTCACGGTCGATGGCGCCGGGAACATCGCTACCGCCGATGGGGCCGCCGGCGCCGCCTTCGATGCTGTCAACGGCAACATTCTGCGCCTGGAAGGGACCGAACTCGTCAACCGCGGTACCGGTGAACGAATCTCCCTCGGCAACGGCAACCAGCCCTACCGCGGCATGGCAATCGATGCGGCCTCGGGACTCATCTATGTCGGGTCTCCCTCCGGCAAGAAGGTCCACGTTTTCGACCGGTCGGGTGCCGAGGTGGAGACGATCGACCTCGCCGGTGTGGAGCTCGCCGACCAGCAGGGCTTCGCGGTCGCACCGAGCGCCGACCCCACCGACGACCCCACCGTCCAGCGCCTCTACATCGCCGACGGTTCGGGGGCTTTGGTCGAGGTGGCCATCGCGCCAGAACCCATAACCGCCCTCGCCGCCACCACATCGACCGCCAGCCTGGTGGGAGCGCCGATCAACACCTGGCAGTGGAGTCCGCCATCACCAGACCCTTCCGGGGTGGTGTGGATGCCCTCACAAAACCGGCTGCTGGTGTCCGATTCGGAGGTCGAAGAGCAGACCGGCGCCGGTTTCCATGGGTTCAACCTCTGGTACTTCCAGCCCCAGACATCGGTCGACACGACCGCCGGTGACACCACCTCTTTCAACAATGAACCCACCGGAGTCGGATACGACCCGGCCGGCAACCGCCTGTTCATTACAAATGACAACAGCGGCGGAAGGGTGTGGGTGATCAGTCTCGGGACCAATGGAACCTTCGACCTCACCGATCCCCGCTACTCCTTTCCCACCAACAACTTTCCGCTGGCGGTCGACGCCGAAGACGTCACCTTCCATCAGGGCAACGGGCGTCTCTACATCATGGACGGTGTGGGTCGCGAGGTGTGGGAAGTCGACCCCGGCGGGAACGGGATCTTCGAGGGTGCCGCCGGCGATGACACCATCATCCACTTCGACGTGCAACTGTTCGGCGCCAGCGATCCCGAGGGCATCGCCTACTCGCCCGACAGCGGCCGCCTGCTCGTGGTCGACGACCCCTCCGCTTCGGTTTACGAACTAGAAACCAACGGGACACTGATCCATCAGATCGACATTTCCGCATCAGGTGGAACACGCATCGCCGGCATAAGCCTGGGGCCGGCGCGCGACGGGTCGGGGGCCACCCGTATGTACATCGTCGATCGCAAGGTCGACAACGGCGCCAATCCCAACGAGAACGACGGCCTTATGTACGAGATGACCGCGCCCCTCGCACCTTCCGGCAATCAACCGCCCATCGCCAACGCCGGTCCGGATCAGCCGTTTTCCTCTGGTACTTACCCAGCCACTGCCAATCTTGACGGCACCGCCAGCACCGACGATGCACCCGGCATCACTTACCTCTGGGCAAAGGTGAGTGGTCCTGCGGCCACGATCACCAACCCGACCCAGGCGGCCACCACCGTGAGCCTGTCCCAAACGGGGGCTTACACGTTTTCACTGACGGTCACCGACGTTGAAAATCTCACCGATACCGACGAAATGATCATCACGGCATCGGGGCCGGGTGGACCCTTCAACTGGGACGGGGCCATCGCCACCAGCTCCGACGACGCCGAAGAGTTGGGCACCGGTGGCATGCGACTAGCCAACTCCGACCTCGAGTTGGTGGAGAAGCTGGGCGACGTGCAGACGGTCGGGTTCCGATTCTCCAACGTCCAGCTCCCGGCCAACGCCTCGATCCAGTCCGCCACCCTCCAGTTCTCCGCCAACGGAGTGTCGACCGGTCCGGTCAGTCTTACCATCCAGACCGACGCGTCGAACAATGCCGCTCCGTTCGTCGCCCAGACCAACAACATCTCCAACAGGCCACGGGGAAATGCCTCGGTGCTGTGGTCTCCACCCGACTGGGACCTCAACGATGAGACCGGTCCGGACCAGGCGGTCAACGTCACCTCGTTGGTGCAGGAGGTTGTTCAGCGCAGCGGCTGGACCGGCGGAAACGCCCTCGCCTTCATCTTCACCGGGAGCGGCACCCGGGTGGCCAACGCCATAGATGGAGGTTTCGCCACCCAACTGCACGTGGTTTACAGCACCGGTGGCCCGCCCCCCAACCAACCACCGGTGGCCAACGCCGGTTCTGACCAACAGGTAACGATGCCGCTCCCCGCCACCGCCACCCTGAACGGCTCAGGCAGCTCAGACGACTCACCGCCCCTCGCCTCCTACGCCTGGAGTCAGATCGGCGGACCGCAAACAGCCACGATCAATAGCCCGTCAACTGTCCAAACCGATGTTGGCCTGCCGGCCTTTGGCGCTTATACGTTCCGGCTGACGGTCACCGATGGTGGTGGCCTCACAGACACCGACGACGTGGTGATCGCGGCCAACGATCCGAGCGCGCCGACCACGATCGAGGTACCGGTGGCGGCCGGCGCCGACGACGTTGAGGAGAAGCCCACCGGTCGAATGGTGCTCGGCAATGGTGACCTCGACATGGTCCTCGATGGAACAACCACCATGATCGTCGGCCTGCGGTTCACCGGGATCAACCTCCCGGCTGGGGCGACCATCACTAACGCCTACATCCAATTCCGGGCCGATGAGACTCAGACTGCTCTGGACACCAACCTTCGGATCGAGGGCCACGATGTCGCCAACGCCCCGGCCTTCACGACGGTCAAGTTCAACCTGAGCACACGAGATCGAACCGAAACCTGGGTCGCCTGGACACCGGCGGCGTGGACGGCCAACGTGGCTGGGGACGCCCAGAAAACACCGGACCTGACCGGGATCATCTCCGAGTTGATCTCCAATGGCTGGGACCCCACCGAGGCGATGGTCTTCATTGTCTCAGGCTCCGGAAAGCGAACCGCCGACCCATTCGAGGGTGGTTTCGCACCGCGGCTCGTCATCACCTACACGCCTGCGCCTTGACCGGAGCGACCGCCGGCTTTACCCGGCGGTCGCTTCTGGGGTAGGTTGGCCGGGGCGGCCACATGGAAGGAGAGTCCATGCGACATCTCGAACGCCCCGAGCAAACTCCCCACGGTGCCCGTAGCTGGCTGGCGGCCGCCATTTTCGGCCTGGCCGCCTCCCTCCTGCCATCCACCATCGCCGGAGCGGCCGCCGGGGTCGGCTCTTTCCGGGTGGCCTGCGGCCCGGTTTCCCATTTCGGAACCTTTGACCCGATAGTCTTTCCCGGCCAAGAGCCGGCGGGACACCAGCACGAGTTCTATGGCTCGACGTCGACCGGACCGTCGTCCACTCCCTCATCACTCCTCGGCTCGGCAACCTTATGTTCTGACTCCGCTGACTCCTCCGGGTATTGGCATCCCACGGTCTTCTTCGATGGCGTGCGAGCGCCAGCCCCCAAGGCCAGCATCTACTACACCCAGCGCACGACCAAGAAACCTTTGGGCGACATCCAGGTCTGGCCGGTTGGGCTTCGGGTCATCGCCGGCGACGCGCACGCCGCCACCCCCCAGGACCTCACCAAGGTCTGGTGGGACTGTGATGGTGCGACGATGGATCATCAGGCGTCGGCCCCCACCTGTCCCACCGGCTCGCGTGGCCTGGAGGCGAATGTGCGGTTCCCCGACTGTTGGGATGGAGTCAACCTCGACTCTTCCGACCACAAGTCACACCTGTCGTATTCGGTCAACATCGATGGCACCTACCGATGTGACGCCGCCCATCCCGTCTCGCTCCCCTTCATTCACATGATCTTCCGTTGGGACGGCCAATACCCGAACGGTGGCTCCGTATCCCTGTCGAATGGATCAAGTCTCGCCTTCCACGCCGATTTCATGAACGGATGGCAACAGGACCGGCTCGTGGCCCTGGTGGATGGCTGTATCAGGGCCTCGATCGAATGCGGAATGATCTCCGGCGGGACCAAACCGAGCGCGGTGGCACCAACCACGGCAACCACGGTTCGGGTTCCCGCCCAGACCGGAACAACACTCCACGCGGCTCCAGCGGCCGCCGATCCCATCAGTGACTCGGCGACCGCCGAGGTGATCGGCCCAGTGCCGGACAACCCAGTACCGGACAACCCAGTGCCGAACAACCCAGTGCCGGACAACCCAGTGCCGGGCAACCCAGTATCAGGCAACCCAGTATCAGGCAACTCGCCGACCATCAGCGGGCCCCCCCTCGCCGCCGGGCGAGGTCTGCCATGGCCGATTAGCCCCTTGGCCGGGATTGCCGTCGTACTGGGTGCAGTGGTTCTCGGTTCGGGCATCTGGGGGCTGGGAAGTCTGGCTTATGACTTGCTACGAAGGGGCCGAGACACCCCAGTCGACTGACTGTCCGAGCGAACGACTGACCGAGCGATCGGGGGAGGCCGGACGAATCATTCTTTGCCCTTGACATCACCTAACGAAGGGCGGACACTATTGTTCGAAAAACGGGAGTGGAACGTCCGGTAAACGGGCGCCGGGCGACCACCATCGACCGACGTTCACTTGGTAATTGCCTGGGCGGCAATACGGGCGGGATTGTTAGGGAGGCAATCAAGGTGGCTACAAGGGGCGATTCTCAAGGTAATGGGGCATTGACCGGTACGTTTCCGCTTGAAACCGAGCCGAGTACATATTCGGCCGGCCCCATGACCGATTCGGGCCATCCGGCCCAGGCTGCGTCGGGGCCGGTTATCGAGATCGATGGACGGTCCTACCTCGTCCAGAGCCCAATTCGACTCATTTCCCAGAGACTCTTCGATCTGGTAATGGCCTCCCTGTCTTTGGTCGTTTGCATTCCACTTTTCCTGGTGCTTGCCATCGTCATCAAGCTCGACAGTCCGGGACCAATCTTCTACAAACAGGTGCGGATGGGGGTGCACCGATCGCGCTTCCAGATGTGGAAGTTTCGCAAGATGTACGAGGGCCTCAAGACCCCTGGCCCGATGGTGACTGTCAGGCATGATCGGAGAATGACGCGGGTGGGGCTCATTTTAGAGCGAACCAAGCTCGACGAATTGCCGCAATTGATCAACGTCATCAACGGCACGATGAGCATCGTCGGTCCTCGCCCCGAGGTGCCTCAATTCATGATGTATTACCCAGATGGTTGGGACAACGTCCTCTCCGTGAAGCCGGGGATTTTTGGCGCCAGCCAGAACTACTTTCGTAATGAGTCCGAGCTCTATCCAGCGACGAATGTCGAAGAGTTCTATGTCGAGAACATCCTGCCCAAGATGATCGAATTGGATACGGAATACGCTCGACACCCGGGCCTGCTCAAAGACATATGGCTGCTCACGCAGGGGGTCCTGACGTCTCTGTTTGGCGCCGTCACATCCCAGACCGTGGTCATGCGAAGGTCACAGGTTGCCAACTTCGTTGGCATTTCCTTGTTGGCGGTGGGGGCGATGTTGGCGGCCCTGGTCGCCACCGGGCACAACCTCTCCTCTCCGGAAGCACGCCGGGCATTGTGGCTGGCGGCGGTGACCAAACCATTGGTCATGTTGGTCTTGCGCATACCCAAAGCCGTGGCCACCTCGATGACGTTCAGCGACCTTCGTCGACTACTCAATGGGGCGGTGTCGAGCACGGCCGTGATTGCCTTCGGCATGTGGGCGTATCGAGATCTTCATCGATTGGGTTTGACCCTGGTCATCGACGCGACCCTGTTCCTGACCGGCCTCTTCGTCTACAAACTCACGGTCTACAACGTCTATCTGACGTTTTTCGTCCAGGACTCTCGAGCCTTTACCCGAAGGATGGTCCTGGCATCGATGGTGCTGGCCCCTTTCAGCGTGGTGCTCGCCGTCTCTTTTCACTATGGCCCAGCGGCATGGATCGGCCCCGACCGCGACCGGCATCTGACGATGCTGGTCGCATCCCTTCTTGTCCGTCCGCTGGTGGCTCTCCACTTCCGGCCCGAGCCCCTGCATCGCAAGAATTCGTCTCGGTTCCTTGCCGAGCTGAAGCGGGTGGTCCTCGCCATCGCCACCGGGTCGAGCACCCTACTCATCGCCATCGGTCTGGTAAGCACACAGCCCGCCTGGATCGACCTGGCGGTCGACGCGGTGATATTCCTGGTGCTGATCACCCTGTTTGCCTTGAGGGAGAGCGTGCCATTTGCCCAGCGGAACGACTCGTTGGACAAACAGAGGCTTCATGACCGTTCGCGAATCATCGTGGTCGGTTCAGGAATCGAACTCCTCGCCTATGTCTCGTCCCTCGATGGAATCCCCGAACACGACTTCTTTATCGAAGGGGTGGTTACTCCTGATCCCGGGCGCCGCCTCAGCACGGTGGGAGGCCATCCCGTCCTCGGCGACCTTGGCGATCTGCCCGGGATACTCGACACCACGGCGGTCGACCAGATCGTGGTCCTCACCTCGTCGATCGACCCTCCCCGCCTGGCCGAGGTGCAACGCGCCGCCGACGAGTCCAACTGCATCTTCTTTCCGGTGAGGTTGTTCCCCGGCGAGCGATCGGCCGACGCCACCCGAACCAGACGTAGGCGCGCCAATCAGAGCAGCGGGTTGTTGCGCGCTGCCGGCCAGATCTCAGAAATCGTCTCCGTGGAGCCAAAGTCATGAGCCGGCCGAAGCTGCTCCACATTGCCGGAGCCTCAAAGTTTGGAGGGGACTCCGTTCTCATCCTCGAACTTGGCCGTGCCGCACGGGAAGCCGGGTTCGACGTCGACATCCTCGCCACCCACTCGGTGTTCCAGGACTTCATCAAGGCCGAGGGCCTGGGGCTCATCGATCTGGACGTGATCCGGCGCGAGATTCGACCGGTCTGGGACATGAGAGGCTTGGCTCGCCTCACCAAGTTCCTCCAGGCCTCGTCCTATTCGATAGTTCACACCCACACTTCCAAACCTGGTGTGATGGGTCGGCTGGCGGCAACCAGGGCCAGCGTTCCGGTGGTCATTCACACCGTGCATGGCTTCGGATTCCACGAGGAGTCGGGTCCCCTCGCCCAACTCGCCTATTCGGCCATCGAACGCAGGGCGGCACGTTGGTGTGATCGAATCGTGACAGTCAGCCACCATCACCGACAGGTGGCGCTGGCCAAGGGAATCGCCCCGGCCGAGAAGATCGTCGCCATCCCTAACGGCGTAGTAACCGGCCGCGCCGAGACCAGTCAATCTCGCGCCGAGTCGCGGGGAAGGCTCGGGGTGCAGAACCACTTCGTCATCCTTTCGACCGGGCGGCTGGCCGACCAGAAGGGGCTGGAGTACCTGATCAGGGCGGTTCCGCTCATCACCAGCCCAGCGGCCCCGCTGAAGGTGCTGCTGGCAGGCGATGGTCCACTCCGCACCGACCTCGAGGCGCTCACCAGCCGGCTGGGTCTGACCGATCTGATCGAATTCCTCGGGTTTCGTAACGACATCGGTGACCTCCTCGCCGCCTCCGATCTGGTGGCCCTGCCTTCTCTGTGGGAAGGTCTGTCGATCTCCCTGTTGGAGGCGATGGCCGCCGGGAAGCCCGTGGTGACGACGGCCATCGGCAGCAACTGCGAGGTGACGGGCGACGGCCGCGCCGCGGTGCTGGTCCCGCCCAAAGATCCGGTCAGCTTGGCCCGTGGCCTCCAGTCTCTTATCGACGACGAGATGCGCCGCTATGAGCTGGGCCGGCGAGCTCAACTCGAGCAGGAACGGCGCTACGGCATGGACCGGATGATCGATGCCTATCTCGACGAATACGTGTCTCTCCTGACTCGGAAGTCGCCGGAGACAACGCTGAGGTGGAAGGGAGAAAGGGAGCGGGCATGGGGCGAGTGATTGTGCAGGCGGGAGGCCGAGGAACTCGGCTGCTTCCATATACATCGGTGCTTCCGAAGCCACTGATGCCGGTTGGAGATCACCCGATCGTCGAGATCATGATCCGCCAATTGGTCCATTACGGTTTCCCGCAGATCACCGTCACATTGGGGCATCTCGCCCCCCTCATCGAGGCCGTGGTCGGCGACGGACGACATCTGGGCGCCCGCATCGACTACGTGCGCGAATACGAGCCGTTGGGGACGATCGGCCCGGTGGCTCTCGTCGACGGGCTCGACGACCCTTTCCTCGTGATGAACGGCGATATCCTCACCGACTTCAATTATCGCGATTTCTTCGAGACTCACTTGCGAAGCGGCGCCCAGCTCTCAGTAGGTCTCTATCGCAAGGCGGTCCCCATCTCGCTCGGCGTCTTTGAGTTCGACGAGCAGGGCCGGGTAAGCGGGTTCCGAGAGAAGCCGACGTTGTCGTTTCCATGCAGCATGGGGATCTACGCCTTTCGACCCGACCTCATCGAGCTGATCCCGCACAATCAGCCGTACGGATTCGACCACCTGATGGCGACCTGTCTGGAACAAAATGTGCATGTCCAGGCTGTCCTCCATGACGGTATTTGGCTCGACATCGGACGCCATGAGGACTACGAGCGCGCAACCGAAATCCTGGCGACCAACCACGAACGTCTCCTCCCGGGAGGCCTAACCATCGACCTAGTCAACCTGACGTGAGTCAGTGGCGGATCCCGCTGTTCGATACCACCTTCGGGGAGGAGGAGCTGGCCGCAGTCCAGAGACCTCTGAAGGCGGGCTGGCTAACCATGGGTCAGGAAGTGCTCGATCTCGAGGACGAGCTCAGGGCCGCAACCGGGGCACGACACGCCATTGCCGTGTCGAACGCCACGATGGCACTTCAACTAGCTTCGGTTGCCCTCGGGCTGGGGCCTGGCGACGAAGTGCTGTGCCCCACCTTGACCTTCGTCGCCTCTGCCAGCGCCCCTCGGGCCGTGGGCGCCACGATCCGCTTCTGCGAATCTGTCGGCCCCGATGATCTGAACGTCGACCCCGATTCGATCGAGGCCCAAATAACCGACCGTACCCGGGCGATCGTCGCCGTCCATTACGGAGGGTTCGCAGCCGACCTCGACGCCATCACCAGTATCGCTGATCACCACGGAATCGCCGTCATCGAGGACGCCGCCCACGCGGTGTTCACCACCCACCAGGGAAGGACGCTCGGTCTTCACGGCCGGGTCGGGTGTTACAGCTTCTACTCGAACAAGAACATCACCTCAGGGGAAGGTGGCGCCCTGGTAACCGACGACGATGATCTGGCCGACCGTTTGCGCCTGCTCCGCTCACATGGGATGACAACTCCTACGCTCAACCGCCATCGTGGGCTGGCAACCAGCTATGACGTGGTCATGCCCGGGTTCAACGCCCGGATGGACGAGATCAGAGCGGCGCTGCTCCGGACCCAACTTGGCCGGCTGGCGGGATACCTTCAGCAGCGGAGAAGGCTGTTCGAGCTGTATCGCCTGGCGTTGGAGGACAGTCCGATAGACGTGCCATTTAGCACGGGCCGATATCGGAGGGGGCTGGACGAGACCGCCATCCATATCATGTCGGTGCTCCTGCCGCCGGGCTCCAATCGTGAAGCCGTCATGGCTTCTCTCAAGGTGGCTGGCATCCAGACATCGATCCATTACCCACCGATCCACCTGTTCGGGGCCTATCGGGGAGGCGGCGAGAAGCTTCCCCGCACCGAAGCCCTGGCTGCCCGACAGCTCACCCTCCCTCTTTATCCGACCATGGCCGATGACGATGTTGAGGTTGTAGCCAAAGAGCTTGTCGCCAGTTTGGAATAAATCCGGTAGAAACCGGGGAGCGCCCAGGGGCACAAGACGGAGGAGTTGGTTTGACCTCACCAGATTCGAGCAGCGTCGACCGGGGGTCGCCGATCAGAGACCAGGCTCTGCAGCCACGACAACGCGTGGTGCTCATCGCTGGTTTGGCCGATGGAAAGATGGCGGCCCGGTTCCTGGCCGATCACCCCTCGGTCGACCTGGTCGGCGTATTTGTTCTAGACGAACACATGGGGTCGGCGTATTCGGGATATGCGCGCTTCGATGACGTGGATGCGCCTGTCTACGAGATGGCCCATATCCGCAATGAGGTCGAAGCAATCGCCGCCCTCGACCCAACCGTCATCTTTGTCGTCGGTTTCTCGCAAATAATCCCCCGAGCGATCCTCTCCATCCCCCCTCTCGGCGTTGTCGGGTTTCACGGTGCGCTGCTTCCGGAACGCCGGGGTTGCTCCCCTCTCATCTGGGCGGTCATCGATGGCCTCACAGAGAGCGGGGTAAGCATGTTCTATCTCGATGAGGGGATCGACACCGGTGATGTGATCGCCCAGAAACGCTTCATGATCGGTGACAGCGACCAAGCAGCGGACGTCCTCGAAAAAGCGAATCAGGCAACTCTCTCGTTGCTTGAAGAGAACCTCGAGGCCGTGTTGGGGGGCACTGCCGCCCGAGTCTCCCAGCAGGGCTCGCCCAGCAGCTACACCCGGAAACGGGAGCCAGCCGACGCCGAAATCGATTGGTCGCGGCCGGCACGGGAGATCATCAACCTGGTGAGAGCCCTCGGTCCCCCCTATCCCCTGGCCCACACCTTCGGAGGTGACGGGACGCCGATTCTCATAGAGAGAGTACGTTTGGCCGAGGGGCCGGAATTGCCCCCCCCTCGACTCCGCCGCCACGATCCATTCCTGAGACGGGTGCTGTGCGTGGTCGCCCATCCCGACGATGAAGTCTTAGGGGTGGGCGGCACCTTGGCCAGACACGCCGATGCCGGCGGCGAGGTGGTGGTCGTCATCCTCTCCGAGGGTGAAGACGAGAAACTCGATGGAACCCCCCGAAGCGACCAGCGCCGTCAGTCGGCGCTCGCCGCCGCCGAGGCGCTGGGGGTCACGGAGACGATCTTTCATGACTACCCCGACCAGAGACTCGATGTGGTGCCGATGGTCGAGTTGGTACGCGCCATCGAGGAGGTCGTGATCCAACACCGCCCCCAGGTCGTCTACACCCATCACGGTGGCGACGCCAACACCGATCACCAAGTCACCTTCAAGGCGACATATGCCGCCTGCCGGCCGATGAGCCGGATCGGCGCCTCGGTGGAGCGGCTGCTTGCATTCGAGACCCCCTCATCGACCGACCAGGCTCCGCAGGTCGGCGAATACATCTTCGGGCCCAACAGCTTCGTCGATGTCGAACGGGTTTGGGATCGCAAGATCCAGGCGCTCAAGTCCTACCCGTCGGAGATGATCGGAGGGATCCACCCCCGCAGCTTTGAATACATCGAAGCCCTGGCCCGGATGAGAGGGGGATACGCCGGCGTCAGGTTGGCTGAGGCGTTTGTGATCGTGCGCGAGCGCCTGCCGGCCTCGCTCTGACGCTTGACGCAACTATTGGATCGTTAACCGTCACCACAACTAATTCGGCTCATCGGATTTCAGCGGGGTGTAAAAGTGGCTAAGAGGTCCCAGTTGGGTTTGCCGGCGTAGAGTAGGGCGCGGATCCCGTAGTTCCAGAAACGTCGAAAGCCGAAAGCGACCCGCTTCACCCGTTTGATCAGGTTGTTGAGCGCCTCGGTGGGTCCGTTGCTGACCTGGGCCTGGTGCCAGGCCGAGATCTGGTCTCGCCAGCGGAGGAGGGTGCGACCCAGACGGTTGGTCTCAGGAGGGCATGATTCGTCTTGGAGGTCTTGTCC
>JBQTHI010000084.1:0-25323 GCA_052390035.1 Actinomycetota bacterium
AATCCGACCCGGAAAACCAACGCATTTTGTCGAGGGCATTCCCCACCGCCTCCCCCGCCGCCGGCCAGTCCCGCCCGGCGCGGGCTGAAAGCGCCCACCACGCCGAGACACGACCGGCGGCCCCGCCCCGGCGCCGGCCCATCGCTCCACCGGAGGCCGCCGCCCAGGCCATCCAGGCGAGGGCGGTGGCCGGCGAGAGTGCCCCCACCCGGGCGCGGGCCGGACCGATCAACCGGATGGCGGCCGCCGCTCCTCCGTAAGCACAGACTGCCTGGCCCCGTCCGTTCGACTCCTCGATCCAGGGGGTAACCAGTCCGAGCAACGCCGTGATGGTCTCGACGTCGTCCACCTCCTCGCCATGGTCGGGGAGTTTGGCCTCGGTCAGCACCGGTAGCGGCGGTGGGTGTGACTCGACCCTGTCCGCCTTGTACGCGGGCCTCGAGTA
This sequence comes from Actinomycetota bacterium, assembly GCA_052390035.1. Lineage (GTDB taxonomy): Bacteria > Actinomycetota > Acidimicrobiia > Spongiisociales > ZC4RG35 > JBQTHI01. The sequence continues at coordinate 446 of JBQTHI010000084.1, forward strand.
ACCCGGTTCCCACTCCAACAGTCGGGAGGGAAGCTCGAGGACGTGGGGATCGATTTGGCTCGGATCGATGCTCTCGCCAGCCAACACTCGCTCATGGGCCACCAGGGTCTTCTCAGGTCCGGCAGCCAGGTGGGGCACGAGGTCTGCGAAGCTGTGGCGGTTGGCGGCCACCTCGGTCAGAGGACCAAGCGCAAACCTGGCGGGACCTTCAATCACCGCCTGGGCTGCCAGCTCCGGTGGTCCTTCGAGAGCCAGCCGGTAACGGATGTGTTCATCGACTCCCCACAACTGTTTGCCGCGGGTGACCGCGTCGGCGAGGAGAACCCGGAGACGGATCAACTGATCCCAAGCGCGGGTTCGGCAGCGGTCGTTGATCAAGCGGAGCAAGGCGTCGGTATCCGACGCTTCGATCGCGTCGACGACCGCCTGATCGGAAAAGAGACCGCTCATCGGTCGCGAAACAACCGAACAACCAGGTTGAGCGCGATGGTGGCCACGACACTGATGACGATCGAGGAGGTGACGGGAAAGGAGAACCGTCCCCGGTCACCGTCGGACCGGATGTCGCCGGGGAGGTGGCCGAACCAGGAGAACCATCCCAGCCGGACTGCGATGCCCACCATGATGGCGGCGACTCCCAAACCGATCAGCAGGTTGCCGGCCCTCATTCGGCGGGAGGGGCCTCCCGAGGTGTTGACTCGAGACGAGACTGGTCTTCCGGACCGGTCTTTTTGTCTTGATGGGGAACGGTGCGTCTCAGTTCCGCCCCCAACTCGGAGAAGGCCGAGCCCACCGCCTCAAAGAAGGTGGTGGCTGCCTGCTTGACGTTGTGCCGGATTTGTTGGTCCCGGGCGGCGGCACCCACTGCATCGGCCAAACGGTCCCACGCCTTGCCCAGGGTGGAAAAGGCGTCCTTGACCTCTCCTTCGCTTGGTCCCTCCGGACCTGCCTGCTGGCGGTAGGTATCGGCGAGTCGCTTACGTAGCGCCGAAAACTGATCGCTCAACCGCTCCCACGGGTCGACGCTTGTTGGGTCGATAGGATCTTCTGAGTGCGTCTCCACCTCCTGGATGGTACCTACGAGTTGTTCAGAGCGTTCTTTGGTTATCCACCCCGCCATTCCCCGGACGGGAGGCAGGTCGGGGCGACGCTGGGGGTGATGGAGACCACCCTCTCTCTTCTTCGGGAACCCGGGGTTACCCACCTGGCCGTGGCGACCGATACGGTGATCGAGTCTTTTCGTAACGACTTGTTCTTGGGTTACAAGACCTCCGCCGGAGTTGATCCCGAGCTCCTCGCCCAGTTTCCACTGGTGGAAGAGGCCTTGGAGGCACTCGGGGTGGTGGTGTGGAGGATGCGGGAATTCGAGGCGGATGATGCCATCGCGACGGCCGCCTTCCGCTGGTGCGAAGACGTCGAACAGGTGGTCATCTGCACTCCCGACAAGGACATGGCGCAATGTGTGATCGGGGAGCGGGTAATCACGCTCAACCGACGGCAGCAGTCGATCCTCGATGAGGATGGGGTGATGGAGAAGTTCGGGGTGCCTCCCGAGTCGATCCCCGACTATTTGGCCTTGGTGGGAGACACCGCCGACGGCGTACCCGGCCTACCGGGCTGGGGGGCCAAATCCGCTGCGGCCGTCCTCGGCCGATGGCGCAAGCTGGAGGCCATACCGGAACGGGCCGCTTGGTGGGGGGTGCCGGTGCGGGGGGCCGAGAAACTCGCCGCCACTTTGGCTGCTCATCGTGAAGCAGTCATGTTGTACAGGACCTTGACCACTCTCCGCCGGGACGTACCGCTCGCCGAATCCCTGGCCGATCTGGAATGGCGGGGGGTTAGGGGCGATGCCTTCCTGGCCATGTGCGACGAACTTGGTTTTGACGACGTCCGCACCCGCCCCCACCTCTGGCAGTAGCTCCAGTTGGTTGGATTAGAGGCGCTTGAGCGCGGTCTTGGCCGCCCAATAACCACACATGCCATGAACCCCAGCCCCGGGCGGGGTCGACGACGAGCACAGATACACCCCGTCGAGAGGGGTCGTGTAGGGGTTGGTGGCGGGGACCGGCCGGAAGAGGAGCTGGCGAATGGTGTGGGCTCCTCCCGTGATGTCACCCCCCGCACAATTGGGGTTGTAGCTGGCGAGATCGGCTGGGGATTTGACCGCCCGGGCGAGGACCCGGTCTTTGAATCCGGGGGCGAGGTATTCGATCTGTTCCTCGATCGATGGGAGGAAATCATCGGAGGAGCCGAACGGAACATGGGCATAGAGCCACAGGGTGTGTCGCCCCAGAGGAGCCCGGGTGGGATCGAACATGCTGGGTTGGGCGACCAGCATGAACGGCTGCTGGGGGCGCCGTCCCTCCCAGTTGGCTCGCTCGCTTTCGACAATCGATAGAGACGACCCGATGTGGATGGTCCCCGCCTCGCTCAACCGAGGATTGATCCACGGCACCGGGGCCGATAGGGCATAGTCAACCTTGTAGGCGGCAGGTGCCCGCCGGAACCGGCCGAGTCTTTCTCGATAGCGGGTGGGGAGTCTGGCACCGGCGAGTCTCTCGAAAACATCCGGGGTCACATCGAGAAGGGTTGCCTGCGCCGGGGGCAGCTGGCCGAGATCTTCGATCCACCGGCCTGTTTCGATTTCGCCGCCGAGCTCGACCAGGTAGGAGGCGAGGGCGTCGACGATGGCCTGCGAGCCGCCGGCGGCAAACGGCCAGCCAAGCCGGTGAGCCGTTATCGGGTAGAGCAGCCCGAAAGACGAGGTCAAGGGCCGACTCAACGGAAGGAAGCCGTGGGCGGCGGTCCCGGCCAATAAGGCCTTGGCCGGTTCATGCCTGAACGCCTTCAGAAGGGTGGTGGCGGGAAGCACTGCAGACATTCCAAACCGCGCCATGGTCAGGGGATGGCGGGGAAGGCGAAGGACCGGGCCGAGAATCTGGGGCTCGATCTGATCCCATCGTTCAACTAACGGCTCGATTCTCCGCCGGTACTCCTCTCCGTCCGAGCCGCCTAGCCCGGATGCGGTGGCGGTTACGGATCGATGAACCAGAACCGCCTCTCCCGGGCTGATGGGGTGGGCGAGCGGGATGGGCGGCTGCACCCAGCGCAGCCCGTGCTCTTCGAGCGGGAGGGTGCGGAAGTAGGGCGAGCTCATCCCGAGCGGATGCACCGCCGCACAGACGTCGTGCCGAAAACCCGGAAGCGTTAATTCCAGCGTCCGGGAACCTCCACCGATGGTGGCACCACCTTCGATCACCCTGACCCGCCGGCCGGCCCGGGCCAGCGCCACCGCTGCCGCCAACCCGTTGGGCCCCGCTCCCACCACTACTGCATCAAGTCCGGTCATTTTCGCCACCTGCCGTTGATCATCGACGCATTCTGGCTGGCAAAGCGTTACGGTCCCGTCACGTGGGCGGTGACCTCACCCTCTACCTGCCGGGCGACCCGATCCCTGGCTATCTCGCAGCTCCGTCCGACGGCCCACCATGGCCCGGGATCGTCGTACTTCACCAGGCGTTCGGGCTCGATGACGACATAAGGAGGATCACCGATCGGCTGGCGACGATGGGGTATCTGGCAGTCGCTCCGGATCTGCTGGCCGACCGGCCGCTGCGATGTCTTGCCCGCATCTTCGCCGACATCAGGCGCGGCTGGGGGACCAACGTCGAGCAGGTAGCGGCCGTGACCGATTGGCTGAAGGGCCGAGCCGACTGCACGGGGGTAGTCGGGGTCATCGGATTCTGTTTGGGCGGTGGCCTGGCCTATCTGCTCGGCTGCTCGGGCGCGGTCAAGGTCACCGCCTCCAACTACGGCAAGGCACCTCCACCCCACATGCTGGCCCGATCATGTCCGGTGGTGGCCTCGTACGGTGGCCGCGATCGGGTCTATGGCGCTCAGGCCGCCGAGGTCGTGCGCACGCTCCTCCACTCGGACATCGATCACGACGTCAAGGTATATCCCGGTGTCGGACATGGCTTTCTCAACCACGACGACGGCGGTCTGGTGGCCTCGCTCGGCCGCCCGTTCCTCGCCACCGGCTACGACCGCGAGGCTGCCGAAGACGCCTGGGGAAGGATCGCAGAATTCTTCGCTCGTTATCTCTGAGGCCCGCTCCTCAAGACGCCGGTTGTCCCTGATTCGGGCCGCGGCCTCTGCGCGCTCCGGCCTCGGCCAGGGTCAGATTGTGTTTGCCTGCCAAGCGCTCGCTCGCCCATCGAGCCGGCCCGATCATCCGATATCGAAGCGGGAGGATGGGACGGACTCTTCGCAAACCTGCCAGGTTGCGGTCGAGCCACCGCTCCCGGCCGGCGGACCAGCGCACGCCGTACAGCCGACGGAGGTCGGGGGGAAGCGTTCCAAAGGCGGCGAAACGAATCAGGCCCCAGATCGGCTTGATGATCGCCGGCACCGGGCCGCGCCGGATGATCTCGGCCACATTGGCGGCGACCTCGGTCATCATCAGGCGTCCGGAGGAGATCATCTCCTCGACGTAATCGCTCAGATCGGAGAAGGTAACCGGCACCCGGTCGCGGGGGAGGAGCATCAGGTCGGCTGCCAGCAGATTCTCTTGGTGGTATCGGTCCCTTTCGCCGGATGAGAGTGGTCGCACCGTGCGCTGGAAGAAGAGCAGAGACGACTCTTCGAGACAGGCGTGAACCCACAACAACAAGTCAGGATCGAGAGCGTCGTACCGCTCTCCTGTGATCGGGTCGACCCCGTTCACCTTCCGGTGGAGCCGGTTGATCCGGTCGGCCGCTTGGTCGGCCTCCACCTGGGTCCCAAAGGTCATCGTCGATTGCAGCTGGAGGGTTCGCAGCAGGCGGGCCCAAGGGTCCCGCTGGTACATCGAGGTCTGGCGGGCCCCGGCCGCCACCAGCGGATGGGCGGCGTGCATCAGGAGCGCCCGCGCCCCACCGAACAGCACCGTCATCTCCTGGTTGACCTGCCAGGTGATCGAGTCGGGTCCGAAGTACCCGCGGTCGGCGGCGGGGAACGGTGCCATTCGGCCGACGCTACCAGTGGACGGTCCGGACGCGATCGGCCTTGACATTGTTCGAACGGTCTGATACAGTTCGATGCATATCGAACATCTACCCACCTCCGAACGAATCGAGAGTCATCTAATGACCGCCGTTCGCACCCTTCATGATCTCTCCACCGTCAGACCTCGCCGGCTCCGGATCGAGGTTGACAGTAGCCCAATCTACGACCTACTGCTGACCATGTGGTCTACGTTTGGTGGTGACGACAAGCCCAAGACCCACGCCCTGGGTCAGAATTGGTTCAACAAGTTTCGAACCAGACTGTCAGATCGAACGATCGAGCTGGCAAACCAAGTTTCGCCCCACGGCGAACTGTGGGCTGCCCTGATTCCGGTCGTCGAGTTGGCTCCCGGCGAACACTCCATCGAGGCGGTGTTGACCTGGCTTGATGGAGCCGACCCGGTTGACATCAGAACCAAGCTCCTCGCCGAGAAGTTCTGGGACGTCGAAACAGAGGTTCTGGAAGCGGCCGCGGCAGCTGATCCCGACGCCATCGCCTCGGTACTGGCAGCTGCGGCCCGCCACGAGATGAATTCCGAGTTCTGCCAATCGCTCGAAAGCTTTCTCGAACTGCCCGCCGAACGGGTGCTGCCCCTTCTCACCGATGTGCTTCGCCGGGTACGGGAGGAGGCCTTCGTCGAGGTCGAGGAAGAGTGGGCGGCAGCTCAGAAGCGCGACGCCGAAGCGAAGCGTTTGCTGATCGGAGCGGTCGACTCCGCCACCGACCTGATCGAAACCATCACCAACGGGATCGCCTACGAGCTGCCCCTCGGGACACGCCGGCTCATACTTGTGCCCAGTGTCTCGCTCCGCCCGTGGACCTTGATCACCGACCGCGACGACGCCCTCATTGTCTGCTACCCGGTGGCGGAAGAAAACCTCGTGCACGACCCCGATGCCCCTCCCACCACCTTATTGGCGGTCTATCGAGCCCTCGGGGATGAACGGAGGCTGCGCCTGCTCCGCCGCCTCGCCGACAGCCCGTCCTCCCTGGCCGAGTTGACCGAATACCTCGGTCTCGCCAAGTCAACCGTGTTTCATCACATCGGAGTGCTGCGGTCCGCCGGGTTGGTTCGAGTCCAGCTGTCCGCAGGAGGGAAACACTCCACATACAGCCTTCGACTCGATTCGATCCCGGATCAGCGAGCCATTTTTGATCAGTACCTCAGCCCACCCGCCGTTGAAAAGGCAGAAGGAGCCGGAAGATGAACGCCATGTTGTTTGCTTACGTGGAAGCTCGCCAGGCCGAGATCGAGCTCGCCCTCCGGCAGCGGCATGTCGCCGATGATGCGCCGTCGGTTAGGGATCGGTTGGGCCGAGCGCTGATCTCCATCGGCGAGCACCTGGTAACGGTCCCCCTTAGGGTGAACCAGGAGGCTCGTCCGGCCGCCTAGCCAACCGCAGCCTGATTGCTGGGACCCCGAGGATCCTCCCTCGTTTCGGGGTCCCGGCTCAGGTTTGCGGATCCTCCCACACCAGGTCGAACCGTTCCATGCACGAGTCACATCGGTAGGCGTGCACCATTCCGGGTTCGGGAGGCTCGTCGGGTGAAAGAATGGACAGCAGGTGGAGAGTGCCGTCGCAGTCGACACACGGGAGCTCTGGATCCACGGTCATGGTTTGTTATCCGATCTGAGGATCAACCATCCGGCGACGGCGGCGAAGAACGAGGCAGCGAAGATGCCAACCTTTGCCTGATTTGCCAGATTGGGGTTGGTGAAGGCTAGGTCGGTGACGAACAACGAAACCGTGAAGCCGATTCCCGCCACCGTGGCGACCCCGAGCAGATGACGGCTGTTCATGCCAACCGGTAGGCGGCCTAAACGGAGACGCACCGCCCCCCAGGTAGCTAAGCCAATCCCGATGCTCTTCCCAGCCACCAGGCCGAGGGCCACCCCCAGCCCGACCGGACTAGCCAGGCCATCGAGGATGGGGACTTCGCCGAAATTGACGCCGGCGTTGGACAACGCGAAAAGGGGGACCACCGCGAAGCTTGACCAGAGGCCCAGGCGATGTTCGATGCGGGCCAGCGGCGACACCGACTCCCGGGCAATATCGGACACGGTCAGCAGCGTGTGGTCGGCTTGTTCGCGCTCGATCACGTCATCGTCTTCGGTGAGCAGGCTGGCGACGAGAGGCCGTCCCTTGTCATGAAAGTCGCTTAGCGGGTAATAGGGGAGGGCAGGGGTCAGCAACCCCAAGAACACCCCGGTCAAAGTCGGATGCACCCCGGACTGATACATCGCCAGCCAAACCGCCACGCCAAGCGGAATGTAGAAGGTCAGCGAACGAACGCCGATCCGGCCGGCGATCCAGGCCGCCAGCAATCCAAAAACGGCCATCCCCAGCCAACCCGGAGACAGGCTGCTCGTATAGAAAAGGGCGATGATGAGGATCGCCCCAATATCGTCGGCAATCGCCAGCGTGAGCAGGAACAGCTTGGCCCCCACCGGTGCCCGCCGCCCTACCAGGGAGAGGATGCCCACCGCAAAGGCGATGTCGGTGGCCATCGGGATACCCCATCCACGGCCAGCTTCGCCGCTCCATCCAACGATGGCGAGGTAGATCAGGCCCGGTCCGGCCATGCCGCCCACCGCGGCCATGACCGGTAGGGCCGCAGCTCTCCGATCCCTCAGCTCACCCACCACCAACTCCCGTTTGACCTCGAGCCCGACGACGAAGAAAAAGAGGGTCATCAGACCATCGTTGATGAAGGAATGCAGGTCCGAACTAAGCGAGAATGTCCCCACTTCGAGTCGGAAGGGCGTGGTAAAGGCGGCCAGGTAGTTGGCGGGAGCGAGGTTGGCCCAGATCAGGGCGATCACCGCCGCGCCGATCAGCACGCTGCCCGATGAGGCCTCGGTGTTGGCATAACGCAGAAACGGGCGGATGAAGGCGCGGGGTACGAGCCGCTCCGAGCCGATCCAGGTGACATGCGCCGGATGTCCTGGCATCTCAGCCGACGGTGCGCCCTGCCGATTTCAGATCGGAACATGCCTCTGCCACCCGGGCCGCCATCCCAACCTCGGCTTTCTTCATGTACGAACGGGGGTCATAGGCCGCCTTGTCGCCCACCTCTCCGTCGACCTTCAGCACCCGGCTGTAATTGGCGAACATATGGTCGGCTATTGGCCGGGTGAAGGCGTATTGGGTGTCGGTGTCGACGTTCATCTTGATCACGCCATATGACAGGGTTTCCTGAATCTCGGTCAGAGTCGACCCCGATCCACCATGAAACACGAGGTAGTGCCGCCCCTCTTGGCCGAAGCGCTTTTCCATCGCCTGCTGCCCGTCGCGGAGAATCTCCGGTCGGAGCTGCACGGCCCCCGGCTTGTAAACCCCGTGGACATTGCCGAACACCGCCGCCAGCAGATAGGGATGATCGGCTGGAGAGCCCAGCACCTCGGCGGTGCGAACCATGTCATCGGGCGATGTGTAGAGCTTTGACTTGTCGAGGTCCTCGTGGTCCATGGTGTCCTCTTTTCCCCCGACGATGCCGATCTCAAGTTCGAGGATGACTTGAACCGCAGCACACTCCTCAAAGAGTTGTCGGGCGAGGGTGAGGTTCTCCTCCAAAGGCAACATCGAGGCGTCGAGCATGTGGCTCTGATAGAGGGGTTCTTCGCCCGATTGGTGGCGGGACAGACTCATCGCCAGCAGTGGACGGATGTAGGTGTCGACCTTCTCGGGCTGGCAATGATCGGTGTGAAGGGCGACGTTGATCGGGTAGCGGGCGGCGACCACTCGGGCGTATTCGGCGAGCGCGGCGGCTCCGGCTGGCATGTTCTTGATCCTGGTGCCGGAGGCAAACTCGGCCCCACCGGTCGACACCTGGATGATCCCATCCGACTCGGCCTCAGCAAAACCCGCTAGGGCGGCGTTGAGCGTTTCGCTTCCGGTGACATTGATGGCGGGAAAGGCGTAGCCGCCATCTCGGGCGGCAGTGATCATTTGGCGATATTTCTCTGGGGAAGCGACGGGCATAGTTCTCCGTGATGAGGCGAGTCCAAAATAGCCCGGCTGTTTTCGGTTCGTACGGTGTCGACTGGACGTTGGCAACGCCGGCGATAGGGTGTCGGCAGATGGCCGAAGCCACTCTCGTTCGCAAACCACGCAGCCGGGCGCTGCGCGGCGCCTACCTGGTACTGGGCCTCTTGTGTGTCGGCGGTGCCTACATGTCGTGGCTGCCGGGCATCCCCACCTTCGACCTGGTGGTGCTGGCCGCGTTCTTCTTTGCCCGATCGTCGGACCGGTTTCATGATTGGCTCGTCAACCATCCGGTGTTTGGTCGGATCATTCGCGGCTACCGGAGCGACGGTCTCACGGTTTGGACTAAGTGGCTGGCCTCGATCGGAGTGGTCGCTTCGCTCGGCTTTTCCCTCGTGTTTCTGGTTGACGGCGTGGCCATCCGCACCCTCCTCGGATTGGTTGGCGTCTTTGCCCTCTGGTTCATTTGGAGCCGAAAGACCCGGAGTCGGGTGATAGCAGACGGCTAGCCGGACGCCGAAATTTGCTACATTTGCGGCCGCGGGATCACGTTGATCCCTCCCGAATCCTCCTTGTCGGTTGGGTTCGTGCATAAGAACCGTTGGGCTACCCCCCACCGGTCAGGAGGAAAGTTGAAGCTGTACATAGGCAATCTCCCTTTCCGGACAACGTCCGAGGACTTGGCGGCGGCCTTCCGCCGTTTCGGAGAGGTGGAGTCGGCCCAGGTGCTGACCGATCGTGACACCGGTCGGTCCCGAGGCTTTGGGTTTGTCGAGATGGCTGACGACGCCGCCCGGCAAGCCATCGAAGAGATGGATGGCAGCGACCTTGCCGGTCGGCGGATCGTGGTCAATGAATCACGGCCGATGACCCCGCGGGCGCCCCGCCCGGGCGGAGGCGCGAACCGGTACCGGGACAGAAACTAGCCAAAGAGAGCCCCGGGTCACCCGGGGCTCTCTTCGTTTTGGCTCTTGTTAGAGAGCCAGTCTCTCATGACTGTTCGCGAAGGAACCGTTCGATCTCGGCGGCGAGCTGCTCTCCAGAAACGGCCTGGCTGGTGTCGACCATTGTTTCCAGCTTCTCGATCATCTCCCGCAAGTCTGCCCGGCTGCCCGCTACCACGTCCAACTCGTTCCTTTGGGTGGCGGCCGCCTCGGCCAGGTTTCCGGTCGGAAGCGAGACCTCCAAATGTCTCTCGAGTCGTCTGATGAGGGCCAGGGCGGCGGCCGGGAATTCCACCCCGACATATTGGGGCACTCGGGCATAGAAGCCGACGGTCGGGGTGCCACCGCCGGCCACCAAGTACTCCAAGGCGCTCACCGCGGCGGACGGCACCCTGAGCAATCCGCGGGCGCGATCGTCCCCCTCCGGCAAGACATCGTGGCTGGAGGCGGTAGCCATGATCGGGACTGGTCGGGTGTGTGGCCAAGCCCACGGCACCCCTCCCACCGAGATCTGCTGGCGCACCATCAACTCGATGGCGAGGCCGCTCAACTCGTTGCCCAACCGTCGCCAGTTCCAGTTGGGTTCGGTGCCGCTCAGCACCAGGACATCTTTCGTGTCGGCTCGCAGGTGTCGCATCGACAGGTGCGGCCATTCGAGACGGGTCATCACCCCTTCAACGAAGTCGAGAGTCGGGCGACTGACCCGGTAGTCAAAGAGGAGATCGGTGTCGCCCGACGCCAGCAGGTCCCCTCCCAGGGTCTGGGCCACCAGGCTGGCGGCCGAGCCGGCGTTGACCCATCCGTTCAGGCAGATCAACAGCACCGGTTGGTCAAGAACGGGTCGGCTGTTGAACGTGAAAATGGTCATGCGAGGACTGACCAGATCATGACCACTCCAGGATGACCTTGCCGGTTTGTCCGCTGGCGGTGACGGCGAACGCCTCCTCGAATTGGCTGGCCGGAAATCGATGGGTGATCACCGCCGACACATCCAACCCACCTTGGAGCATCGCTGCCATCTTGTACCACGTCTCGAAGATCAAGCGCCCGTAGATACCTTTGACGGTAAGCCCCTTGAAGATCACCGAATTGAGGTCGATCGTCACCTTGTCCGGCGGAATCCCCAGCACCGCCACCCCACCTCCGTGATTCATCACCTCGATCATCTGGTTGAAGGCGGCGCCGCTGCCCGACATTTCCAACCCGATGTCAAATCCTTCGGTCATCCCCAGGTCGGTCATCACCTCGACGAGTGAACCGGTGCGCGCATCGACCACCCGATCGGCTCCCATGAGGCGCGCCATCCCGAGCCGGTATGGGTTGAGATCGGTCACAACGACAAACCGCGCTCCGACGTGCTGGGCGATGGCGGTCGCCATCACCCCGATCGGGCCCGCCCCGGTGATCAGCACGTCTTCGCCGACCAGGTCGAAGGACAAGGCGGTATGGGTGGCGTTTCCCAGCGGGTCGAGGATGGAGCCGACCTCGTCGGGGATGTGATCCCTTAGAGGAAACACGTTGTTCTCGGGTATCGCCACATATTCGGCGAAGGCGCCGGGGTGGGTGACTCCGAGCCCCAGATGTTCGTGGCAGAAATGCCGGCGCCCCGCCATGCAGTTACGACAGTGGCCGCAGGTGATGTGGCCCTCACCCGACACTCTTTGCCCGATCGACAGTCCCGTGGCGCTGTCGCCCAGCCCGACGATCTCCCCCATGAATTCGTGGCCGATGGTCATGCCAATCGGAATCGTCTTTTGGGCCCACTCGTCCCAGTTCAGGATGTGGAGGTCGGTCCCGCAGATCGACGACTTCCTGACCTTGATGAGAACATCGTGGGGACCGGGTTTCGGTTCGGGGATCTCCTCGAGCCACAACCCCGGTTCGGCTTTGGCTTTGATCAGCGCCTTCAACTGATCACCCCGAGGGCCTTACCCGCTTTGTTGAAGGCGGCGGCGGCCCGATCGATGTCCTCCGGGGTGTGGGCGGCGGACATCTGGGTCCGGATCCGTGCCTGCCCGCGGGGAACCACCGGGAAGGAGAAGCCGATCACGTAGACACCGTCGGCCAATAGTCGGTCGGCCATCTCGCCGGCGAGGCGGGCGTCGCCCAGCATCACCGGGATGATCGGGTGACCTCCGCCAGCCAGAGTGAACCCTGCCTTGGTCATCTCGAGGCGGAACTGATCGGAGTTGGACCGGAGTCGCGCACGCAGCAGGTCGCTTCCTTCAACGAGGTCGATCGCCCGAATGGAGGCGGCGGCGATCATCGGGGCGAGGCTGTTGGAGAAGAGGTATGGACGGGATCGCTGCCGGAGCCATTCGACCAATTCGGTTGATCCGGCGGTGTACCCGCCGCTCGCCCCGCCCAGCGCCTTGCCGAGCGTACCGGTCAGCATGTCGATCCGGCCTTCGGTTCCGGTGGCTTCAGGCGATCCACGTCCATGACCGCCCACAAATCCGACGGCGTGACTGTCGTCAACCATCACCATCGCCTGGTGTCGTTCGGCCAGGTCGCAGATAGAAGACAGGTCGGCGATGACCCCATCCATCGAGAAGACCCCGTCGGTGGCGACGAGGCGGTATCGGGCGCCTTCGGCTTGCTCCAAACATTGGGCGAGCTCGGCCATGTCGTTGTTGGCGTATCGGAAGCGGCGCGCCTTGCAGAGGCGGATACCGTCGATGATCGAGGCGTGGTTGAGGGCATCGGAGATGATGGCGTCTTGCTCGTCGAGCACTGTCTCGAAGAGACCCCCGTTGGCGTCGAAGCAGGACGAATAGAGAAGCGCGTCGTCCATTTTGAGGAATCGGGCGACGCGAGCCTCCAGCTCCCGGTGGACTTCTTGGGTGCCGCAGATGAAGCGGACCGAGGCCATCCCGAACCCATGTTCTTTGACGGCGTCGGCGGCGACCGCCTCCAGCTCGGGGTGATGGGCCAGACCCAGGTAGTTGTTGGCGCAAAGGTTGAGCACCCGAGTTCCATCGGCCAGTTCGATGTGGGCATCCTGAGGGGAGCTGATTATCCGTTCAGGCTTGAACAGGCCATCGGCGCGAAGCCCCGATAACCGGTGGCCGAGATCGGCCAAAAGGCCGTTATCCATACCCGGAAGGTAATCGCCCGCGGAGCCTCCGGAGCCGGTCCTTTGATTCAGATCTGCCCGTCTTCACCTTCTCGACCGAGAGCGTCCAGGTAATGGGGATCCTGGTAGCGGTCGAGGGAGAAGGCCGGGGCGTAATCGGGCAAACGTCCGCCGGTGATGTGAAGGGCCGCCAAATCTCCCGCGGCGGCGGCCACCATCACCCCAAAACCCGAGAAGGCGCCCACCACATAGGAGCCCTCCACTGGCAATGGGCCAATCAGAGGGCGGTTCTCTTTGGTCTTGGTGTAATAACCGCCGTCGACCACGTGTTGGGGGAGGGCATGTTGATAGGAGGCAAGACGGGGCACCATGCGGGTTAGCCCCTTCATTACGACCTCCGGATAAAGGGGGTCGAAGGGAAGCGGCCAGCTTGGCTGTTGGATAACCCGGTGGTACTCCCAGAGACCCAGTAGCCACGGCGAGTCGCTTCCTCCTTCCGGGCGGGCATGACAGGAGGGGGGCATCTTGCCAAGCAGGTCGTGGCGGAGTTCTTCCGCAAGGAGGGATCGCTCCTCATCAGTCCAATCCAGCTCTTGAGGGTCGGCCCAGATGATCATCGGCGCATCACGGGGGAGGACCCCGAGATGATCGCGGAAGGCCACCTTCATGTGGACCTCGGAATACACCGGGAGGTCCACCCCAACGAGCCGGGCGACCTCGGCCACCATGGGTCCGGCGGCGTTGACAAAACATCCTGTGGAGATGGTGGTCCCGCTGGCGAGTTTGACCCCCGACACCTTGCCCCCGGCCAGCTCGACGGCGGTGACCCCCGTCTTCTCGATGCGCATACCCCGGGCGGTGGCCTGGTCGATCATCCAAGCTCCCAGCTGCTGGGCCGAGAACCACCCCGCCCGGCGGACGTGTAAGCCTCCCACTATGAGGCTGCTCAGGAACGGAAAGTGGTGACGCAACTCCTCGCCGTTGAGAAACAGGTCGGCGCCATCGCCTGGGGACGATCTTCCGTTGACCCGGTAATCAGCACCCGGTTGGGTCCGAAGCGCCCCGGCACCCAAGCGGCCGATGTTTGCCCCGGCGGTCGCCAGGGCATTCAGCCGGTCGGAGTCAGCGGTCACATACAGGTAGCCTCGGGGAGTGAGATGGAAGGCGTCGCCACTGGCGCCGGCCATCTCCTCGAGTAGGTCGATCGAGCGGTTCATCAGATCCACCATCGGCTTTCCCGGCCACCAGTTGCGATAACACTCGGTGGACTTGTCCGAAGTCAATGTCAGCGGCGGCCGGGGATCGACCATCACCACCGAAGTCAACCCGTGTTCGACGACGAGTTGGTAGGCAGTGGCGACACCGGCGATACCGGCCCCGCAGATGACCGCCTCGGCCCTCACAAATGGTCGCCGCCACCGGACACCGCCTGTAAGAAGGTCATCTCGGTGGGTCCGGAGAGGACGGCGTGGCGGTCTTCCAACCTGGTCTGGCTGCCGCCGACGAAACAGAGGACATGTTGGCGGAGCTGTCCCTGCTCGTCGAACAGATGAACCCGCAAGGTTGGGTGGGCTTCGAGCAGGGATCCGATCGCCTCGTCGACGGTGCTCGCCTCCACATCAATCTGGCGAATCGGCCCCACCGCCGGCTCGAGCAACCGGGGGAGAGAGATGGTCACCCGAACCATTCAGACCGCCGCGACGGTGAGAATGCGCGGGAATGAGAAGGGGAGCCTCTGCCAGGTTTCGCCGACGTCGTCGCTCACGTAGATCTGTCCGCCGGTGGTCCCCGCTGCCACCCCGCCGTGCTGGTCGATGGCCAGCGAATTGCGAAGGACCCCCGTGAATTGTTGAGCCCGTGGCCACCCACTCCCGGAAGCCGACCATTTATCCCCATCGTCGGTGGAGCGATAGACGGCAAATCGACCATCTACCGGAACCCGGTTCTCGTCGGCGGTGAGCGGCACCACAAAGAGGTAGCCGGTGGTCTGGTCCCGCCCCATGGGAAAGCCGAATCTGGCCGGTAAGCCCTGCTCGATCCGTGCCCAATGATCGCCGCCGTCGTTGGTGCGATATACCCCGGAGTGGTCCTGGCGCCATATCCGGTTGGCATCGGCGGCGTCGGCGGCAAGGCCGTGGACACACCACCCGTTTGCTCCCGAGCCGTCCTCTTCGGGCGTGACCGTGGGGGTGACGCCCACGTCATATCGCGCAAAGCTTTTTCCGCCATCATCGGAGCGGAATACGCCGACGGCCGAAATCGCGACCCAGATACGCTCGTCGTCGGTCAGGATGTGATGGGCGCAGAGCCCGCCGAACCCCGGAAACCAGTCCGACCGGCTCGGATGGTCGTTGAGGCCCGGAACGGGTTCCCAGGTCAGGCCTTCATCGGCTGAAACGAAAAGTCCTGCCTCGTCGACCCCGGCGTAAACTCGATCCCCGGCGTTGTGGAAGGTCCAGATCTGGGTGAGCTTGCGGCCGAGTTCGGCCGGGTAGGCAGGACCAGTCTCCACCTGGGTCCACGTCTCCAAGTCGTCGCTTCGATGAACGGACGCACCGAACCAGTTCGAACCCAGCCCCGCCAGATGGGTCCCGTCCGGGGTTGATCCGAACGCTCCGACCCTCCAACCGGGGAACACCGGTCCCCGTACCGACCATTCGACATTGTGGGTGAGGAAGTAGGCACCCTTCTCAGTGCCGACTGCGATACGTTGCATGTACCAATCATGCCGTGACCCTCGCTCGGCTGTCACCCGGAAGCGGGTTCCTGCGTAAAAATCCGCTGCTATGCAGCGGATTTTTAAGCAGGAACAAAGGAACTGGCTATTCGTATGCGATGGCCGTCAGGATGTCCTTTTGTGAAGCCCTCCAGGCCGGGATCACCGCAGCAACCACCCCGGCGAACCCAGCGGCCCCGATGGCCAGCGCGACCTGACCCCAAGGAATAGAAAGCCGCAGGAACTCGTCGCGGAGGGCTGTTATGACGTCCCAGGCGAAGAAGAGGCCGAGAGCCATGCCCATGACGGCTCCCAGGAGTGCGATCAAGATCGATTCCCAGGTGATCGATCGGCGGAGCTGGCGGCGGCTCATTCCTAGCGCACGCAGGAGGCCGATCTCTCGGGTCCTTTCCAGCACGGATAGTGACAGGGTGTTGGTGATGCCGAAAATGGCGATGACCACCGCCACCCCTAACAGACCAAACACCAAACGGACCAGTTGGTTGATCTGAGAGGACGCTTGCTGGCGAAATTCCGATTGATCAAGCACCTCAGCACCAACAAACGTGTCGGCGACGGCCACCACCGCCCTCTTGCCCGCCTCGAGGCCGACACCGTCGGCGAGCTTGAGAAAGATCTGATCGTCGAACTGCTCAGTGAAGTTGGCGGAAAAAGTGGCGAGATCGACCATGAGCCCGGCGCCGAGTCCACGGGCGTCGTAAATGGCGGCCACCTCAAACTGCTGATCGCCGGTGCGGGCGAATCGAACCGTGACGGTGTCCCCGACAGCCCACCCAAGTTCCTCCGCGGCGCCGCTACGCACGCCGATCGTGCCCGGGCCGACATCGGCCAGCGACCCCTTCTCCACTGTGAAGTCGACCACTCTCATGAGCGCTCCCGGGTCTCCGCCAATCAGGAATCGGGTGTCATCTTCGACCTCGACCTGACCTCCTCGCACCGAGGTGGCCAGAGCCACCTCTCCCAACGCGGCAATACGAGCCGTCAGCTCGGGGGACAGCCGGCTTCCACCGAACCCGGCTGGCGCTACCACCAGGTCGGCCTTGAAACGCTCCTCCAGCAGCCGGGCGGCGGTGGTCTTGAGGGAGTCGGCCAGCACCAGGGTGAGACCGACCAAAGCCAGACCCACCATCAAAGCCGAGGCGGTGGCAGCCGTGCGTCGGGGACTGCGGCCAGCATTTTCGACGGCCAGCCTCCCCGGCACTCCGATGCGGCGCAAGGGCGCTCCCACCAGAGACGTCACCGGGCGGGCGACCACGGCCGCCAAGATTGCTACTCCCACGAAGATCAGCCCGGCACCAATGCCGACCAGGGTGATGCTCGACACCACCAGCTCGGGCATTTCCTCGATCAGCCCCGCGGCGAGAATCAACAATCCGGCGGCGGTCGCAGCCAGCCCGAGGACGCTTCTTCGCCGCAGCGATCCGGCCGCGTCGGGGGCCTGCACCTGACGCAGGGCGGCCACCGGCGCCACCCGTGAGGCCGAGCGGGCGGGAAGTACTGCCGAGATCAACGTGATCAGCAATCCGGTGGTCAAGCCCACCAGGACCGTCCTCGGTGCCAGTTGGAGGGGGGCGCTCGGCAGTGCCCCGCCAAACGAGAGCAGTCGTCGAATCAGCTGGGCCAGAAGCACGCCGAGGGAGAGCCCGGCGAGCGAGGCGAGGAGGCCGACGACCGCAGCTTCCGACAGGACCATGCCTATCACCTGACGGCGGGATGCACCCACCGCCCGCAACATGGCCAGCTCCTGGGTGCGCTGGGCGACGATGATCCGGAAGGTGTTCTGGATGAGGAAAGCCGCCACGAAAACGGTCACCCCTCCAAAGACGAGCAGGAAAGTGTTGAGGAACCCGAGCGCATCCTTGAAGGTGGCGAGCTGCTCTTCGGCGGCGCTCTGGGCCGAAACGGCCTCGGCGCGTTCGGGGAGCATCGGCTCGATCCGGGCGATCATCTCGTCGGTCGACACCTGATCGTCCGACTGCACTTCGATGGTGAGCACCTGGTCGGGTAGGCCGAGAACGCTCTGGGCGTCGGCCAGCGGCACATAGACCGAAACCGCGCCACCGAAGGTGTCGAATCCCTCTAGTCCTGCGGTGCCGGTGACTGTGTAAGTCTGCGGCTCACCGACTCCGATCACCTGGATCTGCTCGCCATCGGCCACCTCGTAGCGGGCGGCGGTAGCCGGATCGAGCGCAGCTTCACCAGGCGAGTCGGGTTCTTCGCCCGAGCGGACCCCGAAAGTGGCGATCAACTTCGGCCAGCTGACGATGAACGAAGGTGCCTGTCCGCTGTGAACCGCTTCGCCGTCGATGGCCACCTGAGCGAATCCGAAGAGACTGCCGGCGGCGGCGTCCACGCCCGCGACCGCCGCCACCTCTTCAACCCGGGAGTCCGGGAGCGGCTTTCCCTGAGTGAAAGCGAGGTCGTCGTCGACAATCGGGCGAACCTGTATGTCGAAGCCGGCCAGGGTGGCGCCAAACAGGTCGTCGAAAGCCTTCCCCAGACTGTCGGTGAACATGAAGCTGGCTGCGACCAGGCCCACACCTAGGGCGATGGCGAGCGCCGAGAGGGCGAAGCGAAGCCGGTGACCGATCAGGCCTTTCCAGGTGGCGCGAAACAAGTCAAGGCTCCAGGCTTTTTACCCGGTCGAGCACCCTCTCGGCCGACGGGGAGGTCAACTCGTCGACCACTCGCCCATCGGCAAGGAAAACCACCCGGTCGGAATAGGCGGCGGCGGCGGCGTCGTGGGTGACCAAGACGATCGTCTGCTCGAACTCGTCGGCTGCCCGTCGAAGGAATCCGAGGAGTTGCTGGCCGGATCTGGAATCGAGGTTGCCGGATGGCTCATCGGCGAAAACCAGGTCCGGGCGGGTGATCAGCGCCCTGGCCGCTGCCACCCGCTGCTGCTGGCCCCCCGACAGCTGACTGGGGCGGTGGGTGAGGCGGTCGCCGAGATGAAGGGTGTCGACGACGTTGTCGAGCCACCCGTCGTCCGGCTTGCGACCGGCGATGGTGATCGGTAGGACGATGTTTTCGGCGGCGGTGAGGGTAGGAATGAGATTGAAGGCCTGGAATATGAAACCGACCCGGTCGCGTCGGAGGCGGGTCAGTTCGGCATCGTCAAGGGTTGAGAGATCGGTCTGGCCAACGAACACCTGGCCGCTGGTCAGGGTGTCGAGGCCGGCGAGGCAGTGGAGCAGAGTCGACTTGCCCGAACCGGAGGCTCCCATGATGGCGGTGAACTCCCCGCGGCCGATCTCGAGGTCGATCCCATCGAGCGCCCTGACCGCCGTCGAGCCCTCCCCGTAGACCTTGACCGCCCGCACCGCCCGGGCGGCAAGATGGTTTTCCTCGCTTTGGCGCGTGACTCTGCTCATCCGCGGTCGATCGTACGCGCCGGAACGGGCTATTCAGGCATGCTTGATCATGACGTGTTTGGTGATCGTGTAGTCGAGCACCGCTTCCTCGGACAGGTCTTTCCCGAACCCCGACTGTTTGAACCCGCCGTGGGGGGCCTCGGCGGCGAGCGGAATATGGTCGTTGATCCAAACGGTGCCGAACTCCAAGGCGGAAGCCGTGCGCAAAGCCCGGCCGATGTCTTTGGTCCATACCGAGGCCGCCAGCCCGTACAGCACGTCGTTGCCGAGGCGGATCGCTTCCTCCTCGCCGTTGAAGGGGAGCACGACCAGCACCGGCCCGAACACCTCCTGTTGTACGATCTCCGAACTCTGACCGGCGTCGACGATGACCGTGGGCGAGTAGAAGTAGCCACGGTCGAGACCATCGGGCACCCTTCCCCCGGTGATCACCTTGGCCCCGGCCGCCTTCGCCCGGTCGACGAAGCCCATTACCCGCTCGCGCTGGGTGGCAGAGATCAGCGGTCCCATGAAGGTGTCCTCGCTCCAGGGATCGCCCACTTTGGTTGATTCGAAGGCTTCGACGAGGACGTCTACCACTTCGTCCACTCGGTTAGAGGCCGCGTAGACCCGGGCAGCCGCCGTGCAGTCTTGACCGGCATTGAACAGGGCGCCGATCTGGGCGGCGCCGGCGACCGCCGAAAGGTCGGCGTCTTCGAACACGATGAAAGGCGCCTTGCCTCCCAACTCGAGATGGACCCGCTTGAGGGTGTCGGCCGCCGTCTTCATCACCTTCTTGCCGGTGTTGGTTGACCCGGTCAGCGACACCATCCGGAGATCGGGATGCTCCACCAGCGCCTGCCCGGTGTCGTTGCCGCCGGTAACGACGTTGAGCACGCCGTCGGGGATGCCGGCTTCCTTAGCCAGCTCTCCGAGCATCAGAGCGGTACGAGGAGTCCCCGGCGCCGGTTTGAGCACGGTGGTGCAACCGGCGGAGAGGGCGGGGCCGATCTTCCATATCGCCATCGCCAGCGGGTAGTTCCAGGGGGCGATCTGACCGACCGGTCCGACGGGCTCCCGTCGAAGCATCGAGGTGTAACCGGTGAGGAAGTCGCCGGCGGCGCTGCCGGCGATGTTGCGGGCCGCGGCGGCAAAGAAACGGAGGTTGTCAACCGCCATCGGCAGATCGGCGCCCAATGAGGTGCCGGCAAAGGGCTTGCCGGTGTCCTCTGACTCGATTCGTGCGAACTCATCGGATCGTTGTTCGAGATGATCCGCCATCCGGTGGAGGGCGAGGCCCCGAACACCCGGGCTGAGCTTGGACCACCGGCCGTCGAAAAAGGCCCGATTGGCCGCCTGCACGGCGTTATCGATGTCCGCCGCGCTTCCATCGACGACCGAGTCAACAATCTCGCCGGTCGCCGGGTTCTCTACCTTCAGATCACCACCGCCGTTGGTGGCCGTCCAATGACCATCGATCCAAAGCTGGTGGCCCATTGCTGCTCCTCTCTTTTTTGGCTAACTAGGTCTCGTCGGCCCGGCGGGCAAACCGCTGGCTGAGGATGATCGGAACGAAGGTGACCAGAACCACCAGCACGGCGACGACGTTGGTGACCGGACGCTGGCGGGGTCTCACCAACGAGGAGAAGATCCAAATCGGCAACGTTTGCTGCTGGCCTGATGTGAAGGTGGTAACGATGATCTCGTCGAAGGACAACGCGAAGGCCAGCATTCCTCCCGTCACCAGGGCCGGCGACAGCTGCGCCAGCAGAACATGACGAAAGGTCTGCCACCCGTTGGCCCCCAGGTCCATCGACGCCTCCAGCATCGACGGTGAGGTTCGCCGCATTCGAGCGATGACGTTGTTAAAGGCTACAGCAACGCAGAAGGTGGCATGGCCGACAACCAAGGTCCAGAAAGAGAATGGCAAGTCGGCCAGATTGATGGCCGAGCGAAGAGCGATACCGGTGATGATGCCCGGCAGGGCGATCGGCAACACGATGATCAGCGATAGTGTTTCGCGCCCGAAAAAACGGGAGCGCCAAATGGCTCCCGCGGCCAGCGTGCCAAGCACGAGGGCGATAACCGTGGCGACCAGCGCCACCCCGAGCGAGAGGCTGAGCGCCTCCCGAATATCGGAGTTACGGGCGGCGACGCCGAACCAGCGGGTCGTTAGTCCTGGCGGGGGAAACTGAAAACTCGCCTCCTCGGTGGTGAAGGCATAGAGGATGACAAGAAGGATGGGCACGTGGAGAAAGGCGAGGACGAAACCCGCCGCCCAAGCCACACCTCTTCCGCCCTTCATCAAATCGCCTCGAAAGCGCCCATCTTGCGGGCGATGGTGAGATAGAGCGCCATGATGGCGATCGGCACGAACGAAAAAGCGGCGGCCAATGGAAGGTTACCGGCCACCCCCTGCTGGCTGTAAATGGCCAGGCCGATGAAGGGGCTGGAGTCGCCGATTACGGTCGGGATGATGTAATCACCCAAGGTGAGCGAAAAGGTGAATATTGAGCCGGCCGCCACACCCGGGATGGCGAGCGGCCACACGACCTTGCGGAAGGTTGTCGCCGGCCTGGCCCCCAGGTCAGCGGAGGCCTCCAGGTAAGAGCGGGGGACGCGTTCCAGCGCAGTTTGGATCGGGAGGATCATGTACGGCAGCCAGATGTAGGTGAAGACCACGAACTGGCCGAGATACGAAACCGACAGCGAAGGCCCACCGACGACTGGCAAATCAAGGACCCCCTGAAGAACTCCTCCCAGGCCGAGCCTGGAAAGGAACCAGTTGATGATTCCCTCGGCGGCGAGGATCAGCTTCCAGGCGTAGACCCGAACGAGGTACGACGACCAGAGCGGGAGCAGGATCCCGAGTACCAATAAGGATTTGGTGCGGGGGTTGGCGTACCTGGCGACGAAATAGGCCAGCGGCAACGCCAGGGCTACGGAGGTGACGGTTACCGCCGCCGCCATCCCAGCCGTTCGCCCGACGACCGCCATGTTGGCTGCCGTGAACAGCTCGCGCCAGGTAGCCAGGGTGGGACTCCGGTCGATGGTCCCGGCGAAGCTGTCGAGCCTGAAAAAGCTCTGGGTGAGAAGGGAGAGGAGGGATCCGCCGTACACGCCGATCAGCCAGACCACCGGGACGGCCAGGAGCAATGCGAGGCGGAGGCGAGGGCGACGATAAAGCGCGGCGGAAAGCCGTCGAAGCCGACTATCCGTGACGCTGTTGGTAGTCATTTGTCAAGAGTGGGGAGGAGGGCATCCTCCTCCCCACCATCGTTGCTGTTTACCGGCCACCGATCACGGCCAAATAGTCGGTGACCCATTTGTAGTAAGGAACGCAGGTGCCGCCCGCCCCGCTGCAGTCCTCCGTCGGGGTCCGCCAGAAGTTGATCTTGTCGAAGTTCTCAAGCCCGTTGGTCGTGCACCCCTCGGGACCCAACAGGGCGCTCATGTCACAAGCCGCCGGCACCGCCGGTACCGAACCGAACCAGGCGGCCAGGTCGCCCTGGATGCCGTCGGTGATGGAGTGGTTCAGCCATCGATAGGCGCAATTGGGATGGGGCGCCTCGGCATGCAACATCGTCGTGTCAGCCCACCCCGTTGCCCCCTCTTTAGGGACGACGCTTGAGACCGGTTCCCCGGCCGCCTGGAGAATGTTGACCTGGAACGGCCAACTCGAGGATGCCACCACACCCTCGTTGGTGAAGTCGTCGATCTGGATGAAGGCATCATGCCAATAGCGGCCGACCAACTCGCGTTGTTGGCGAAGCAGATCGAGGGCGTCGTTGTATTGTTCATCGTTGAGCGCATAGGGATTCGCCACCCCCAGATACAGGGCGGCGTCGGCGACGTAGATGGGCCCGTCGTACGCCTGGATCCTGCCGGCGTTGGAGTTGCCGTCAGGCAACGTCTGCTCTTCGAAAACCACGCTCCACGAGTCCGGGGCGGTGGCTCCGAATACCTCGGTGTTATAAGCGAGGACGTTGGCGCCCCACTGGTAGGGCACGCCGTAGTGCTTGCCATCGACGGTATGCCAGGGGGCATCCTGGAGCCTGGGATCGACTCGGTCCCAGCCTTCGATCAAGTCGATGTTGACCTCCTGGACGGTCCCTCCGGCGATCAGCCGGATGCTCGAGTCTCCCGACGCCGTGACCAGGTCGTATTCGGTCGAGCCGGTCATCAGCGCCACCATCTCGTCGGATGTGCCGGCGGTCTTGACGTTGACCTGGCAACCGGTGTCGGTCTCGAACTGAGTAACCCAGTCGTAAGCCGGATCGGTCGATCCGTCTTCTATGTACCCGGCCCAGGCGACGATGTTGACCTGCCCCTCACCCTCCCCGATCTCGGTGGGAAGGGCCGACCCTTGCTCGTCTCCTCCGCCGGCGCCTCCCCCACAGGCGGCGGCCACCAACACCATGACTCCCACCCACCCGATCAGCTTCGATCGCATGTGGTTTCTTCCTCCTCTTCTCACTCGTTGGCACCGGCGAGAGCCGGTTCCGGTTGACTCGTCATGGCCAGGGGCCGCGACGACTCCTCGTTCCAGCTGAGCTGAACCATCTGGCCGGGGGTGGTCGCCAGCGTGCCTCCAGAGGCCAGAGTGACCACCACCAGCTCGCCTTTGGGCACCGCCACCCGCAATCGGTTGAAGGCCCCCAAATAGACGGCCTCAGTGACCGTCCCTTCGACCATGTGGGTTCCTGGTAGGAGGGCAGTCCCGGCGGCGTGGATCGAAATCTTCTCCGGACGCACGGTAAACCCCTCGGGGTGACCGGTGATCAGGGTGGCCAACTCGCCGTCGATGATGTTGGAGACACCAACGAATCCCGCCACGAAGGCGTTCGCCGGGCCTTCGTAGACCTCCGCCGGCGTACCTACCTGTTCGACCCGGCCGTGGTTGAAGACGGCTATGCGGTCGCTCATGGTGAGGGCCTCTTCCTGGTCGTGGGTCACAAAGATGAAGGTGATACCGACCTCCCGCTGAAGCGCCTTCAACTCGATCTGCATTTGCTGGCGGAGCTTGAGGTCGAGGGCGCCTAACGGCTCGTCGAGCAACAACACCGAAGGTCGGTTCACCAAGGCTCTGGCCAGGGCTACCCGCTGGCGCTGACCACCCGACAGCTGGGCCGGTTTGCGCCCGCCAAACCCCTCCAGGCGGACTAGCGCCAAAGCCTCCTCGACCCGCGGCTTCAGTTCTGACTCGGCGACCCTCTTCACCATCAGCCCGTAACCGATGTTGGCAGCAACGGTCATGTGGGGAAAGAGGGCGTAGTCCTGAAAGACCGTGTTGACGTCGCGGTGATACGGGGGAAGCCCGGAGACATCCACCCCGTGGAGCAGTATCCGCCCTGAGGAAGGTATCTCGAACCCGGCGATCATTCGCAGACAGGTGGTTTTGCCGGACCCCGAGGGTCCCAGCATCGAGAAGAACTCACCGTCGGCAATGTCCAGATCGACTCGGTCTGCGGCGGTAACCGAGTCGAAGCGTTTGGAGACCTTGTGAAAGGCAACGGCCTGGGTCATCCAGAGCCAGTGTATGGGTGGCTATCAGGTGGTGACGGGTGCAATCGGAGTTATCTGGTGGTCGGCCCCGGAGGTCGGCAACCCCCCGTTCTGGGCGGGGAGGCTGCGTGGGGGGCGCCCCCCCACCAGCGCCCAAAACAGTGGGGGGGCGGCGGGGGGGGGGCCCAACCCACCCCGAAACACCACGGCGGTGGGCACCACACACCACCC
>JBQTHI010000085.1:0-6131 GCA_052390035.1 Actinomycetota bacterium
CGGGGGTGCCGATGCTGCCGGTGGTTAGGGGCGTGTCTCCCACCACTCGCCAGATGATGGTCTACGCCGGTCTGACCGCCCTCGCCTCGCTGCTGCTGGTCCCGGCGGCAGGCATGGGGTGGGTCTATCTTTTGGCGGCCATCGCCCTCGGAGCCTGGTTTGTCTGGGAGTCGTGGCTGGTTCATCGCCAACCAGACCGAGCGATGGCACTCTTCGTTTATTCGATCCGGTACCAGGCGCTGTTGTTCGGAGCGGTCATGCTCGACGTGTTCATCGGTAATCTCTGACGCCGAACCTCGGACAGATGTCGAAGGTCAGGTCAGAAAACACGCTCATGCTCTTCGCCATTTCATATCCGCCGATTCCGATCTTCCAAGTGGGTCCGCTTCGGCTTTCCCTGCACGGGCTCTTCGCCGCTTTGGGCTTTATGGCCGGCGCCTGGATCGCCACCCGTGAGCTACGCCGGCGGGGTTTTGACACCAACAAATACCAGTCATGTCTCACGTGGGGGCTAATCGGGGCTTTGATCGGTGCCCGCTATCTGACGATGCCCGCCGCGCTGATGGCGGGGACGCCGCTCTTCGATGCGCTCAACCCGATATCCGGCAACTTCTCGATCCTGGGGGGCTTTGCCGGGGGAATCATCGGCGGGGCGTGGCGCATGCGGAGCGTCGGCCTGCCGATCTGGCCAACCCTGGACATCTCGGCTTTTGGCCTGGCTCTGGGCACGGTCGTCGGGCGAATCGGCGACCTGGCCATCGTCGAACACCTCGGCCGGGGCACCTCCGCACCCTGGGGTTATGCCATCAAACCCGGATACGACGTTGCCCCCCAGCACGATCTCCTGGAGTGCACCGACGCCGTGGATGGGATCTGCGGCATTTACCACCATGTTGCCGCGTATGACCTTGCTGGCGCCGCCGTTCTGCTCGGGGCACTGTTTCTGATCTATCGGCGCGGGAAGCTTCGCTACGGGCAGCTGTTTTGGCTATGGGCGACCTGGTACGGGGCGCAGCGGTTCATCCTCGACTCGCTTCGGGTAGGCAACGGTGACGCCCTGGTAGGCAGCCTGACCTGGAACCAGGTTTCCGGTTTCCTCTTGGCGGCAGGCGCCATCGCAGCCTTGTTCCGCTTCGATCGCAGCCATGACCAGGTGACTCCCGAGAACGACCGGAAGATCGGAGCTCGGTTGGGGGCAAGCCTCTAGCGGACCCGTATCCCTGGCCCGACAGCTGGTGCTACGCTCCCCGACGTAATGACATCCCGCTACTACGCGTACTTCGCCTTTACCGGCCCCGGGTCCCGGATGGCGTGACGCGCTAAGACGAGAAGCGAGCAAGCACAAACCCGGAGCCCAGGGGCTCCGGGTTTCTTGTTTCCCGGGGTTTCGGGCTCTCGTATCAGGAGCCAGAAGATGGAACGTAAAGCGACAAGGCATAAAGGGACGGGTTCCACCGTCGTCGAAATCGGCCGCACCAGGATCGGTCGGGACCCCTTCCCGGTCATCGCCGGGCCCTGTGCGATCGAATCCGAGGAGCAGATCCATGGAGTGGCAGGGTCGGTGGCCGAGGCGGGGGCCGCCGTGTTGCGGGGAGGCGCTTACAAAACCAATGGCTCGCCATACGGTTTCAAAGGTCTGGGACGCGATGCCGTCCGCATGCTCGCCGAGGCCGGACGATCGGTAGGGCTTCCGGTGGCCACCCAGGTGCTCGAGGCGAGCGATGCAGAAGATGCTGCGGATCGGGTGGACGCCCTCGAGATCGGCTCTGCCAGCATGCAGGACTTCGAGTTGCTGCGTGTGATCGGCCGGCTGGGCAAGCCGGTGTTGCTTCGCCGGGGAGCGTCAGCCACTCTCGACGAGTGGCTGTGGGCGGCGGAATATCTGCTGGCCGAGGGCAATCATCATGTGGTGCTGGTCGAGCGAGGAGTGCGCACCTTCGGAGGCGTGGGAGCGGACATGCTCGACATCAGCGCCGTCCCCCGGCTAAAAGAAATGACCCACCTTCCGGTCCTGGTCGATCCCTCCCACGCCGCCGGAGAGGTGCGCCGGGTGCAGCCGTTGGCTCTGGCGGCCCAGGGCGTCGGAGCGGACGGAGTGATCGTCGAGGTGCACCCTGACCCCGCCCGAGCGCGCACCGACGGACCCCAACTCGATCCGGAGGGCTTCGTTGCTTTGATGACCTCCCTCGGCATCCACCGCCTGCGCGGGCACATCGACCAGATCGATCGCCAAATTGTGCGTTTGTTGTCCCGGCGCCAGAACCTGGCTCTTGAGATCGGCAAGACCAAAGCCGACCGTGGCATGGCGATCTACATGCCCGATCGGGAATCGGAGCTTTTGCGGATAATCGAGGAAGAGGCGGAGCGGGCGGGGATTGATCCCGGCCACGCTCGGGCCCTCTTTCAGTTGGTGCTGGCCGAGTCCCGCCGGCTGCAACAGATCATGCGGGCCGTCGACTAGCGCTCAGCCGGCGGTGACCACGATCGTGTGCCAGCCTTCGGCTCCGTTGGGGGCGGGGGCCACCGGAGTCTCGCCCTGGGTCATGCCAGTGCCATCGGTGGCCCGCACCCGAATTCGATGGGATCCCGGACCGAAGTCGTGCATTAATCGCCACTGCCGCCAGGCGTCGTTCGATAGGGGTTCTGTCAGCTCCGCCTCGACCCATGGTCCTTGATCGACCTGCACCTCCACTTTTTCGATGCCCAGGTTGGGCGCCCACGCCACGCCGGCGATGTACCGGCTTCCGATGGCGATCGACTCACTCTTGGGGGTATCGATCCTGGACTGGGTCTTGATCGGCGCTTCTTTGGCCCAGCCGCGTGGTATCCAGTAGGCGTCGAAGCCGTCCCAGGTGGTGAGCTCTATCTCCGACAGCCACTTGGTAGCCGAGACGTAGCCATAGAGGCCCGAAACCACCAGGCGGGCCGGGAAACCATGTTCCAGGGGGAGCGCCTCGCCGTTCATACCGATAGCCAACAGCGCCTCCCGGCCATCAAAAGCTGTTTCGGTCGGAAATCCGACCGTGAAACCGTCGACGGAGCGAGCCACCAGCTGGTCGGCCCCCGGCTTTACGCCGGCCCGGTCAAGAAGATTCGAAAGGGGCACCCCGAGCCAAAGCGCGTTGCCCACCAGGGGACCTCCGACGGTGTTCGACACACACGAGAGCGTCACATAACGCTCCACCATCGGCAGTTCCATGATCTGATCGAAGTCGAGTTGGTAGGGGTGGTCGACCATGCCGGTGAACGAGAGCTTCCATCCGGCCAGATCCACCCGGGGAACGACGATGGCGGTGTCGATCCGATAGAAGTCCTGGTTGGGAACCACCACCGGCGTCAGACCCTCAACGTCGAATGAGGTGGCGTCGGGGAGCGCCCCGGTAGTGGGGGCGGCGAGGGAGACTTCGGTGCGCCGGCTGGCGACTGCCCTGTTGGTGGCGAACAACATGCGGCCAACACCGGCGGTAGCCAAGGCGGCTCCACCCACCACCGCGGTGCGCAGAAACCCGCGTCGACCGGCGCTGGCCTCCGGGGCCGGTTGGGGCTGGCGGGTCAGCCAGGAGAGCGCACCGATTCCGGCCAGAACCGTCCCCGTGGCGATCAACCAAGGAGCCGTGGTGCCCGCCGCCGGGTTTTGGGTAGTGGCCAGGGCGGCCAGCACTCCGAAGGCGCCGAAGATCATCGTCGCCGCTTCGACCCGGCGCCGCGCCAGAACACCGGCCACCGCACCCAACCCCAACCCCACGACAACGATCCCGACGACGAGGGCGACCTTGTCATTGGTGCCGAAGACCGCGATGGCGAAGTCTTTCACTCGAGCTGGGACATGGTCGACGACCCAGTCGGCTACCCCCTGGATGAGCGAAGGCGCACCCATCAGGCCCGCCAGCAGCTCCGACAGCCCGAACGCCAGCCCGACGGCGGCCACCCCCGCAGTCGCCGCAGATAGGGTGCCGACCCTTCCTCGGGGTACCGATTTGGTCACCATTTGCGCAGTATCCATGTCTTCATCCAACGCCTGCCCGTCACATTTTGGTCCAAAGCAGCGATGAACATTCCCGAAACAGGTACCTTGGCCCAATGGCCGATCTGATTGGGGCTCCGATTGGGGCCGATTCGATTGGCGCCGGTCTGACCGTTGGATCCGATGGGAAAGCCAGGTGCTGGTGGGGATCAGGGTCGGCGGAGTACATCACCTATCACGACGAGGAGTGGGGCCGACCGGTAACCGATGACAGCCGTCTGCTCGAGAAGCTATGTCTGGAGGGTTTTCAAGCCGGACTCTCCTGGTTGACCGTTCTTCGCAAGCGACCCGCCTTCCGGCGAGCGTTCGCCGCCTTCGAGCCGGCGATCATGGCCGGGTTCGGCGAAGAACATGTCGCCCGACTGCTCGCCGACCGCGAGATCATCCGCCACGCCGGAAAGATCCGCTCCGCCCTCAACAACGCCCGTCGGGCGCTTTTGGTAGCCGAGGAGGAAGGCTCGCTGGCTGGCTGGGTGTGGACCTACGCCGACTCATCTGATCGCAGTCCCACCGATATAGTCGCCGCCACCCCGGCTTCGACCAGGTTGGCCAAGGACCTGAAAAAGCGAGGCTTCACCTTTGTCGGCCCGACGACGGTTTACGCCTTCATGCAGGCGGTCGGCCTGGTCAACGACCACCTCGCCGGTTGTTGGGCTCGAGAACGATGCCAGGCCGAGAGATTGTCGGTGATTGCGGCATTCTCGGCCGGCGGCGACGGCTAATAATCGTTCATGCATCTCATCCCCCGCCCGGCCCTGAGCATCGGGATCGAGGAGGAGTATCTGTTGGTCGATCGCCAGACGAGAAACCTGGTCAACGATCCGTCGGCCGAGATGTGGATGGCGGCCCAGGAGGCGCTCGGGGCAAGAGCGATGCCCGAGTTCCTGCGCGCTCAACTCGAGGTGGCCACCGGCGTCAACGACTCGGTCAAGGGAGCCGCCGAGGAGTTGGGGGTGATGCGCCGCACGCTCAACGAGGTGCTCGACCCTCACGGGGCGGCGATCATGGCCGCCTCCACCCACCCCTTCGCGCTTTGGTGGGAGCAGCAACCCACCGACAAAGACCGATACAAGGTGATGGCCGAAGACCTGGGGATGGTGGCCCGCCGGATGGTCATTTGCGGTATGCATGTTCATGCCGGGATCGATGACCCCGATCTTCGGATCGACCTGATGAATCAGGTTCGGTATTTCCTTCCCCATCTCCTCACCCTTTCCACTTCTTCCCCGTTCTGGGGCTCACGCCAGACCGGGCTGAAGAGCTATCGCATATCGACGTTCCGGACAATGCCGCGGACCGGGCTACCCGAGGAGTTCGCCAGTTGGAGCGAATACCAGCGCCACGTCGACGTGCTGGTCAAGGCGAGAATCATCGAGGACTCCACCAAGATCTGGTGGGACATACGGCCCTCGGCCCGCTTCCCCACCTTGGAGATGCGAATCACCGACGTCTGCACCCGGGTGGAGGATGCGGCGACGGTGGCCGCGTTGTACGTCTCGTTGCTCCACATGCTCTATCGGCTTCGGGTCGGCAATCAGCGGTGGCGGCAGTACGCCCCGATGTTGATCTCCGAGAACATCTGGCGGGCCCAACGGTACGGGATCGACGGGAGCCTGATGGATTATGGAAGGGGAGTGCTGGTGCCCTATGCCGACCTGGTCGAGGAGATGATCGAATTGTTGCGCCCCGACGCCGAAGAGCTTGGTTGTGTGGAGGAGATCGAGCGGGCTCGCACAATTGTCGCCAATGGAACTTCTGCCGACCGCCAGCTTCGGATCTACCAGGCCGCCATCACCGACGGAGCCACCGGCGAAGAGGCGATGAGGTCGGTGGTTGACTACCTCATCGACGACAGCGTGCACGGCATCTGATCAGGCCTGATCGACCACCCCGATGGCCCACCCGAGGCCTTCGGTGGGGTTCTCCACTGCCAGGTTGAGGGTCCAGCCGGTGGGCGGGGAATAATCCGACCAGGCAAACCAACGCAGATTGTCGAGGGCATTACCCAACGCCTCCCCCGCCGCCGGCCAGTCGAGCCCGGCGAGGGCTGAAAGGGCCCACCACGCCGAGAAACGACCGGCGGCCCCGCCCCGGCGCCGGCCCATCG
>JBQTHI010000086.1:0-4163 GCA_052390035.1 Actinomycetota bacterium
GCCCTCGCTTCTGCAGGGTCGTAGTCGGGACCTGCCAGTCCGAATAGCACTATGTCGGCTCTTCTACGACGGCCCAATCAAGAGCCTGCACCAAAGCACTGGCCGGACATACTCCCACTTGGTCGCAGATCTTGAAGATAAGCAACCGTGTTCCAGGTGCTACGCCGCTGAATTCTCCGCTTTGCCCAGCTAACAGTCCAGCCAAATGGGTTCCGTGACCGTTCTCGTCGGAACACGACCCAGGATCGGGAACCTCATGTGTGAAGTCCACGCAATCCGAGATAGCCGCGTCAAGTGCCGGATGGCTCATTACGCCTGAATCCAGGACAGCGATCGTGACTACTGCCTCCGCGATTGGGGGAGCGTCATCGGCTACTCGGATCGCCCATTGAGCCTCGGTTGGGCCTACTGCCGCCAGTCCTTCTGATCGCGTTGAACGCCACATGGTGATGCCAGTACCGACGACGACTCCCACTGAGGAGGCAGCTATGAGTCGCTGCCACAAGCCGCCACTAATTCCATTGCGCGAAAGATTGGTGCTAGGAGCTTGGTCCAACAGAGTCACGTCCTTGCCAGGAACGAATCACAACACTGATCTGACCCACCCCGGGTTTCATAGAGGCTGGTTGCTGTGTGTGTCGGCTTCTGTGGCTCGGGTGGTTTGACGGTAGTAGGTGGCCTCCTTCTCGGCGGGTGGGATCATTCCGATCGGTTGCAGGAGTCGGCGGTGGTTCCACCAGTCGACCCATTCCAAGGTGGCGTATTCGACCTGGTCGAGTCCCCGCCACGGTCCCCGGTTTCTGATCAGCTCGGTTTTGTAGAGGCCGATCACCGACTCGGCCAGTGCGTTGGAGCACGCCGTCAATTGCACCCGATCGGGTTGACGGGGAGCAAACTGTTCGGGTAGCCCATCCGTTTCACCCCTGGCGGGGCCAGGTGTTCGCGTTGGTGGGAGTCCGGCATACCTGGGGTGAAGACCGGGTGTTCTTTCTCGACGAAGAGGGGGTGCAGAGGTCGTTACCCACCGGGTGGACAGACGTGGTCTCCCCGGATGTGTTCGTGGCCATGGCCGAGGGTCGGTGCCACTTCCGGACCGAGGACCTGTTGACCTTGACCGGCTTGCTGGCGGGGCTGAGAGAGGGCAGAGATGATGAGCGAGTGTAAGGGAGATTCCGCCGTGAATGTAAAGGCGATTCTGCCGACCTCAACACCCACCGGAGGCCAGAAGCACCAGTCAAGGCCGATAATAAAGGGACTTGTCGCAGAAAAGCTTGACCAGGGCCATCATTGTCGGCATAATGATACTTACATCCATGTGATTCAGGAGGTGGTGATGGCGAGGTCGGGAGAGGATCCGAAGGAAAGGGCGTTGGCGGCGGAGCGATCCTTGAACCCCCGCCCCGAGGCGGTGACCGACGACGGATTCCTCTCCTCGGGGTTCATGGATCCGCGGGATCTGGTGCAGGTGAAATATGAGATGGTGCGGCGGGTGCGGGTGGAGGGAGGAACGGTGGCGGCCACCGCCCGAGCCTTCGGGTTCTCCCGTCCCACCTTCTATCAGGCGCAGGCGGCGCTGGACAGCACCGGGTTGGCCGGGTTGGTCCCGGCCCGCCCCGGCCCCCGCCGAGCCCACAAGCTGAGCGAGGAGGTGGTCAGCTTCGTCCAGGGGCTGACGGAGGCCGACCCGACGCTGCGCTCGGGGGAGGTGGCCGAAGCCATCGCCGCCCGCTTCGGGATCTCGGTGCATCCCCGGTCGGTGGAACGGGCGTTGCAGCGGGCGGAAGGGGGCAAAAAAGGGGGCTTCTCATGACCCGGCTGACCATCGGACAGATGACATCGACCGTTACGAGCAGCTCCGCCGCCAGGCCCTCGAGGGTAAGACCTCGGGATGGCAGCTGGGTCTTGGAGTCTTGGCGGGACGGGGAGTGGCGGGGTGGCTGCGAGTCCTTCGCACCACCACCGACGGAACCTCCTCCCCCGAACGGCGTCCCGCTCCGAGGGCACGGTTCGCAGTCCATGAAGTGGTGGGGATCCTCGCTTCGATGGCCCTGGCCTGCGTCGAGGAGAGGCGGTGAGCGGAGATGAGCGTCGCCACCGCCACCAAGGTGACCGCCCACCACCTCGACCGGCTCGCCTTCTTGTATGTGCGTCAGTCGACTCTCCGACAGGTGATCCACCACACCGAATCGGCCACCCGCCAATACGCCCTCCGCCAACGGGCAGTGGCGCTGGGCTGGTCCAGCGATCAGATCGTCACCATCGACTCCGATCAAGGACACTCGGGTGCTTCCGCCGCCGATCGAGAAGGATTCCAACGACTGGTGGCCGAGGTGGGGATGGGGCGGGCCGGGATCGTCTTGGGTCTCGAGGTGTCCCGCCTGGCCCGCAACAATGCCGACTGGCACCGGCTGTTGGAGATCAGCGGTCTCTCCGGCACCCTGATCTGCGACGAGGACGGGCTCTATGACCCGGCCGACTTCAACGACCGGCTCCTTTTGGGCTTGAAGGGCACCATGTCCGAGGCCGAGCTCCATTTCATCCGTGCCCGGCTCCTCGGCGGCCAGCTCTCCAAGGCCCGACGCGGGGAGCTGAAGATGGCGCTGCCGATCGGGTTGGTCTACGACCCCGCTGACCACGTGGTGCTGGACCCCGATGTCGGGGTGCGGGACGCTGTCTCCCACCTCTTCACCGCCTTCGCTCGCACCGGATCCGCTCGGGCGGTGGTGCAGACCTTCGCCGAAGAGGGCCTGTTGTTTCCCGTCCGGATCAGGACAGGCACCCGCAAAGGGGAGCTGGCGTGGATGCCGCTCAAGCATTGGCGGGTGCTGCGCACCCTCCACAACCCCCGCTATGCCGGAGCCTTCGCCTACGGGCGGACTCGCCAGACCAAGACTCCCGATGGCAAGGTGGGCTTCGAGACCCGGCCCCGCGAGGACTGGATCGCCCTGATCTCCGACGCTCATCCCGGTTACATCAGTTGGGAGCAGTTCGAAGCCAACCAGAAGACCCTTCATGCCAACGCCCAGGCCCACGGCCCCGACCGTCACGCCGGCCCTGCTCGAGAAGGCCCTGCCCTCCTCCAAGGCCTCGTCATTTGTGGACGGTGCGGACGCAGGATGACCATCCGCTATCACCAGCGAGGCGGGGTGGAAGTTCCCGACTATCAGTGCATCGGCGAAGCCATCCAGACCGGTGCCCGTCGTTGTCTCACCATCCCCGGCGCTTCGGTCGACCAGGCCATTGGCTCGCTGCTCTTGGAGACGGTCACCCCCTTGACCCTCGAGGTGGCCCTTACCGTCTCGGCCGAGCTCGAAGCCCGCGCCGCCGAGGCCGACGCCCTCCGACGCGGCCAGGTGGAACGAGCCCGCCACCGCGCCGATCTCGCTCGTCGTCGCTATCTGGCCGTCGACCCCGACAATCGGTTGGTCGCTGACAGCCTCGAAGCCGACTGGAACGATTCCCTGCGGGCTCTCCAGGCGGCCGACGATGACTATCAGAAAGCCACCGCCGCTGCCCAGGCCGCCCTCACCGAAGAGCACAAGGCCCGGATCCGTCGACTCGCCACCGACTTCCCCGCCCTCTGGTCAAACCCGGCCACTCCCCAGCGAGACCGCAAACGGATGGTTCGACTCCTTCTCGACGACGTCACCCTCGCCAAGACCGATCACGGGATCCATCTCCACGTCCGCTTTCGAGGGGGCCGGACCACCACCCTCACTCTCCCCATCCCACCCAATGCTTGGGAAGCCCGCCGAACCGACCCCGAAACCCTCGCCCTTCTCGACCGGCTTCTCGACGATCACACCGACGCCGAAGCCGCCGACCTCCTAAACGCCGCCGGTCATCGCTCGGGCGAAGACAAGGCCTTCAGCAGAGGCATCGTCCTGCATCTACGGCGCGCCCACCACCTCCCCAGCCACGCCCAACGGCTTCGCTCCCGAGGTCTCCTGACCCTCAGCGAAGCCGCCGACCGACTGGGGGTCAGCACCTCGACCATCAAAGCCTGGCACCGGGCCGGCCTGCTCATCTCCCAGAAGGCCAACGACAAGAACGAGCGCCTCTATGAACCACCCATCCCCGGCGACACCCGACTCGTCAAGCGCATGGGCAGCAGGCTCTCCCGCCGAGTTCCTATCGAACGCGCCCTAGGAGGTGCAATATGA
>JBQTHI010000087.1:0-14596 GCA_052390035.1 Actinomycetota bacterium
CCGACCGGGTGGCCTGCCCTTGGCTGATACGACGGTTCATTGATCCCGAGGCCGAGATCGTTTTCGTAGCGGCCGATCGGGTGCTCGAATTTGCCGGGCAGCATGGGGCGCATTCGTTTGATGCTCCTGGGGCCAATTTCACCCACCGCGATGGCTTGTGCACCTTTGAGGTGTTGATCGAAGACTTCAATCTCGGCAGCGACCCCGCTCTGGCGCGCCTCGCCCGGATCGTCCATGCCGCCGACATCGTCGAAGACATCGACACCGATCCACTCGGTGCGGGCCTTCTCGCCATCGGACTGGGGTCGCTCGAAGTGGAAGGCGACGACCAAAAGTTGCTCGAACGGGAGTCCTTCGTCTACGACGCCCTATACGCCTGGTGTCGGCGCTACGGGGTTTGAATGACCGTCAGGCACTGAATCAACTCGCCAGGAACTCTTCAACTCGCTCCCGCTCATCGTCGATTGCCAGCCGCTCAGACTTGGTGAATTTGCGGACCGGCTCGACTTCAACTTCACCATCGACGACTCGCCAGGAACCTTCCACCCGCCCGTCGACCAGGAGTGAGTGCCAGGGTCCGCCTGTGCGGCCCATCCATCGTTGGCGATGGGCGTCGTCGACGATACGGGTGCGGTCGGCGTGAGAGAGAAAGACATTGTCGTATTCGCCCAGGAATCGCACCGGTGCCGGTTGGTCCGGATCGGCCAGGGTTAACCCCTCCAGGTCGACCAGCCGGCGACCAGCATCGGTTCGAAGGATGACCAGTTCGTCTCGGATCGAGTCGAGCACGCCGGCGATCCCGGTCACCCGACACCACGTGTTGATGTCGGCGGCAGAGGCCGGGCCAAAGGCCCGCAGATAACGTCGCACCACCTCCTTCATGTCCGGTTGCGAGGACATCGCCGACCCCAGCCACGCCTCGGCGGTCTGGTAGAGCTGCCCGGCCGACCGTTTCCACTTTCCCCGGGGAGGGATCTGCACGAGGGGGAGCAACATGACCGCCGCCTGAGCCAGGCCCTGCGGTCGGTGTCCGGGAAACCTCTGCGCCATCGCCTCCCCGAGCGCCTTGGGGGTGAGCGGCCCTGAAGAAAGCGCAGTCCGCGCGGCGGATGCGACTTTCCGGTAGTCGAGATCCTGTAGCTGCTTTCCCCAATCGGCCGACTTGATGACCTTGGTTAGCGCCTCCTGCATCAGCGGGCGGAGTTCGAGGCAATCGGCTGCCGAGACCAGGTGAATGGTGCCTCGCATGACCATCATCCGGACTGCCTCTCGTTCCTCCAGAAGGCGCGACAACTCGGCGGGCTCGAAGTGGCGGATCCGGCTCCAGAGGCCCAAATAGGGGGGCAACACATTCTGCGCCTGCAGCCCCACCAGGCCTCTGATGACCTCCAGTGCTGGGTCGGCGGTCCGCCTGAGAAGGAGTTGCCGCTCTAGCAGGGTCCGATTGAGTACTCGGGTCGTGATCACCCGTCCAGTAAACCCAATACCCTGCAGTAGATGCCTTTTGCTGATGGCACTGCCGACTTCCGGTCCGACACCGTCACCCGCCCCACCGACGAGATGCGAAAGGCGATGGCCGAAGCCGAGGTCGGTGACGACGTCTATTCCGACGATCCCACTGCCAACCTGCTCGAGGAGGAATCGGCGGCAGCAGTCGGAAAAGAGGCGGCCGTGTTCGTGCCGACCGGGACGATGGGTAACCAGTTGGCGATCATGCTCCAGACCCGCCCGGGCGACGACGTGTTATGCGACCCCGGGATTCACTCGCGCAACGTCGAGCGGGGCGCCGCCTCGGCTCTGTCGGGAGTGGCGTTTCGACCGGTTGACGCCCCCGACGGGAGGATTAAGAGCGAGCAGATCGAGCAGGCGATGGCCAACGCCGGATTCTTCCCTCGCATTCGACTCCTCGTTTGGGAGAACACCCACAATCTCTCTGGGGGCAAGGTGATTCCGATCGAGGTGATGGAGGCCGCCAACCTGACGGCCCGCCGGCACGGGTTGTCGATCCATCTCGATGGAGCGCGGCTGTTCAACGCGGTGGCGGCGACCGGTACGTCCGCCCACCGGTACGCAAGGGGCGCCGACACTGTGCAGTTCTGCTTCTCCAAGGGCCTCGGGGCACCGATCGGCTCGATCCTCTGCGGGCCTGCCGATTTGATGGCCGAGGCCCGTTATCTGCGAAAACGTCTCGGGGGAGGCATGCGGCAGGTGGGGGTGGTGGCCGCCGCTGCCCGCATCGCCCTGCGCGACCGGGAGCGGCTGGCCGATGATCACGTGGTGGCCCGATATCTGGCGAAGAGGCTCAACCAGGCGGTACCAGGCCTGGTCGAGGAGGAGAGCGTCGAGAGCAACATGGTGCAGCTCCGACCCGACGCCTTGCCAATTCCCGCCGCCGACTGGCGCCAGCAAGCGGTCCAGGCGGGGATCAAGGTCAACCCCCCATTCACCGGAGTGATCCGACTCGTCACCCACCGCGACGTCGACTCGGGAGACGTCGACCGTCTGGTCGGGACCCTGGCCGGGTAACCTCCCCGGTTCTCCACCAGAGACGAACATTCGATGGCGTTTGCCGTGTTATTCCCCGGTCAGGGGAGCCAGTTCGCTGGGATGGGCGCCGATTTGTTCGACGCTCGCCCCGACCTGCTCGGCGAGCGATCGGACCGGGTTCTCGGCTGGTCATTGCGCCGAATGTGCCTCGAAGCCGATGAAGAGACCCTGACGAGGACCGAGCACTCCCAACCGGCCCTATTCGCCTTGTGTTTTGCCCTCTGGGACGAACTGGCGAGCGTGCTCCCGGCTGTTCCCTCGGGAGCAGCAGGTCACTCACTGGGCGAATACACCGCGCTCGCCGCCGCCGGGGCCATTAGCTTCGACGACGGTCTCGGGTTGGTCGCCGAGAGGGGTCGGGCGATGTCTGAGGCTGCCGATCGGGAGCCGTCCGGGATGGCAGCGTTGCTCGGGACCGACCTCGACCGGGCCGAAGCGATTGCTGCGCAGCGACGGGGGAGCGGGGGCAAGTTGTTCGTCGCCAACATCAACGCCCCCGGGCAGGTGGTGGTGTCAGGTGGCGAGGATGATCTCAACTGGTTGTTGGAGCAGGCCCCGGAGCTTGGGTTGCGCAAGGTGGTGCGGCTCAAAGTGGCGGGTGCCTTCCACTCGCCATTCATGGCGCCAGCCGAGGCCAGGCTCGAGACCGCACTCTCTACTGTGATCTTCTCCACGCCGGCGTTTCCGGTGTGGAGCAACATCAGTGCGTCTCCACTTCCCGCCGGCGACGAACACCATCATCTGGCCCGGCAGGTGGTTTCGGCTGTCCGTTTCTCGGAGACGCTGGTCAACATGGCCGGGACCGGCATCGGCACATTCGTCCACGTGGGGCCGGGCGAGGTCACCGCCGGCATGGCAAAGCGATCGGCGCCCGGAGCCAATACGCTGATCGTTTCCGACCTGACCGGAATCGCGCCCGCGGCGGCAGCACTGGGTAGCATCGAGCGCCAGGAGAGCTATGACTAACAAGATGGCAAAAGGGGCCATGATCACCGGGTGGGGCAAGTGCTTGCCCGATGCGGTGCTTACCAACCACGACCTCGAGCAGATCGTCGACACCTCCGACGAGTGGATCACCACCCGCACCGGCATCAAGGAACGACGAATCTCCCATGTAGAGGTTTCAGACATGGCGGCGGTGGCCAGCCAACACGCTCTCGCCGCGGCAGGGAAGACGGCCGGCGATGTCGATCTGATCGTCTTGGGGACCTGTACCGGTGACTCGCTCATACCCTCAGCCGCCTCACTCCTCCAGGCCAAGCTCGGGGCGGTCAACGCCGCTGCCTTCGACCTCAACGCCGCCTGCTCCGGATTTGTCTATTCGCTGGTGGTGGCTTCCAACATGGTCAAGGCCGGCGCTTACCACACCGTGCTGGTCATCGGCGCCGAGAAGCTTCACTATCACCTCGATTTCACCGACCGGTCGACCTGCGTCCTGTTTGGAGATGGAGCGGGGGCGGTCGTGGTGGAGCCCACCGACGACGACGTCGGCCTGCTGGCCAGCGAGCTGGGCCTTGACGGGACGGTTGCCGGGATCCTCGCCATCCCCGAACACGGCACCAAAGGTGACCGGACCATGCCCGATCCCAAGAGCAGCGGGATTCAGATGGACGGACCCGAAGTGTTCCGCCGGGCGGTGACCACCATGGGTGACGCTTCGGTACGGGTTCTGGAGAAGGCCGGCCTCGTCCTGGAAGAAGTCGATCTCCTGGTACCCCACCAGGCCAACGTCCGGATCATCGACGCTACCGCCCGCCGACTCAGACTCGACCCCGCCAAAGTGTTCGTCAACATCGAGTCTTATGGCAACACATCCGCAGCAACCATTCCGGTCGCCATTGCCGAAGCGCTCGAGGCGGGTCGGATCAAGCCGGGGGACAACATCGTGCTCACCGCCTTCGGAGCCGGCCTCACCTGGGGGGCGGCGGTGCTGCGCTGGGGCGACAGGGTCGAGCCAATCCGGACGAGCGACGCCCACCTGCCTCCCAATCCGCGGACGACGATGGAGTTGCTCCAGCCCAACCTCTCCTTCTTCGGACAAACCACTAGGTCTGGCGCGGCAGAAGTTTCGTGACCGTTCAGGAGGCCGGTCGGGTCGCCCTGGTGACGGGCGGCTCCCGTGGAATCGGGCGGGCGATAGCCCTCTCGCTTGGCTCGGCCGGTCACCGGGTAGCTGTCAACTATGCCTCGAGGGCGGAGTCGGCCCGGTCGGTGGTCGATGAAATCGCCGAAAAGGGGGGAACCGCCGAGGCCTTCAGAGCCGATGTCTCCGACCCAACCGAGGTTGCGGGGTTGTTCGAGCTGATTGAGGGCAGGTTCGGGCCCGTCGAGATTCTGATCAACAACGCTGGGATTACCGCTGACAACCTCCTGGTTCGCATGAGCCCCGACGATTTCGATCAAGTCATTGCCACCAACCTACGGTCGGCGTTCTTGTGCACGAAGTCGGCGCTGCGGGCGATGTTGAAGGCCCGTTGGGGTCGGGTGATCTCGATAGGCTCGGTCTCCGGCATCTCGGGCAATCCCGGTCAAGCCAACTATGCCGCCTCCAAGGCCGGCATCATCGGGTTCACCAAGTCGGTGGCCCGCGAGGTCGGCTCGCGGGGTATCACGGCCAATGTCGTCGCCCCCGGGTTCATTGCCACCGACATGACCGATTCCCTCGCGGAGACGGTCAGAGCGCAGGCCCTCGAGTCAATAAGCCTGGGCCGGTTCGGAACCGGCGCCGAAGTAGCTGAGGTGGTCGGTTTCCTCGCCTCCGAGGCGGCTTCTTATATCACCGGCCAGGTAATCGCCGTAGATGGCGGACTCACGCTTTAATGCCCCCTACATCAACAGGAGACAAACGAATGGATAAAGCCGAGATCGAAGCCCGCCTCCGTGAGGTGCTCACTTCCGAGTTGGGACTTGATGCGGAAAAAATCAGCCCGGAGGCCAATTTCGAAACCGATCTCGATGTTGACTCGCTCGGCGTGGTCGAGCTCCTCATGGCGATGGAGGACGAGTTCGGAGTGAAGATCCCCGACGACGAGGCCGAGCACATCCACACGGTCGGCGAGGCGATCAACGTGGTGCACGCCAAGCTCAGCGTCTGATTCCGGCATGTCCGATCGAGCCCACCACCGGCGCCGGGTGGTCATCACTGGCATGGGGGTGATCAGCCCGGTCGGAAACGACGTCGAATCGTTCTGGGACTCGCTGGTAGCGGGACGGTCGGGGATCGGGCCGATCACGCGCTTCGACGCATCGGCGATGCGGACCCGGATCGCCGGGGAGGTCAAGGACTACGAGCCCGAGAAACACTTCGATCGTCGAGAGGTGCGAAGGCTCGACCCCTACGACCAATATTTCCTGATCGCAACTCGCCAGGCCCTTTTCCAGGCCGGGGTTGCTTATGGCGCCGACGACGAAGCGGCGGTTCGGGCGGGCGTTATGGTGGGTGCCGGCTTTGGGGGAATGGAAGCGTTCATCGATGAGATCGGAGTTCTCATCAGCAAAGGGCCCGACCGGGTCAGCCCGACCGGGATTCCTCGGATCATCCCCAACATGGCGGCCGGATTGGCGTCGATCGAACACCACCTGCTCGGTCCGGTGTCGTGTGTGGTCACCGCCTGTTCCGCCTCGGCCAACGCCATAGGCGACGCCGCCGAAATTATCCGCCGGGGGGCCGCCGATCTGATGGTGGCGGGCGGGTCGGAGGCGGCGATCACGACCTATGGGGTGGCCGGGTTCAATCAAGCAAGGGCGATGTCAACTCGCAACGAGGAGCCCACCAGGGCCTCCCGTCCTTTTGATGCCGGGCGGGACGGTTTTGTAATGGGTGAAGGCGCCGGTGCCCTGGTTCTCGAAGCCCGCGAACGGGCCACCGAACGGGGTGCCAACATCCTCGGCGAGGTGGTCGGCTACGGGATGTCGGCCGATGCTTATCACATCACCCTTCCCCGCCCGGGCGGTATGGGAGCCGCCCGGGCCATGACGGCAGCTCTGCGCGACGCCGAGCTCCAACCATCCGAACTGGCCTATATCAATGCCCATGGCACCTCGACGGATGCCAACGACGCCACCGAAACCGCCGCCATCAAGTTGGCCCTCGGCGAGGCCGCTCATAAGGTCCCGGTTTCCTCGACCAAGTCGGTCACAGGCCATGTCCTCGGGGGAGCGGGGGCGATCGAGGCGATCGCCTCCATCCTGGCGGTGAACCGAGGGGCTCTGCCCCCCACCATCAACTACGAAACGCCCGACCCTGAGTGTGATTTGGATTATGTCCCCAACCACTCGCGAACCGTAAGCGGCGATTACGCGATGTCGAATTCCTTCGGCTTTGGCGGACACAACGTTGCTCTGGTGTTTGCCTCACAGCGGGTCGCCGCAAGCTAATCAGGATTGTCGCGATATTCGGCAATCGACCGGGCGGCGAGCGCGAGGACAACCGCCATCCCGACCGCCGCTCCGACGAAGCAGACCACCGCAACCACAGTCGACAGTCCCGGGCAGCCGGATGACGGATCACCCGACCGGCATGAAAAG
Organism: Actinomycetota bacterium; assembly: GCA_052390035.1. Lineage (GTDB taxonomy): Bacteria > Actinomycetota > Acidimicrobiia > Spongiisociales > ZC4RG35 > JBQTHI01. Next base: position 7,075 of record JBQTHI010000087.1, read on the forward strand.
TCGGTCACCGCGTAACCGAGCCAGGAAGTCAGGCCGCCGGTAGCGAGCGCCGGAATGCTGATCCAGGGGTTGGGCCGCACCGTCACCGGGACTTGCCCCATTCGGGCGGTTCAGCCAATTCTGCCGGCATAGATGGCCGGCGGTCACGATCAAGCAGTGGTCGAACGGCCAAGCGGACTTCGGGATTCCAACAAAGGACAGTGCTGAAGGCCATCAGCGCCACGAACACTGGCCGGGCCGGACCATCGAGCAGAAAACCCATGGCGAGGAGGCCGACAGTGCCGACCCGAATGGCGGGAAGCGATGAGCGAACACCGCGGAGGTACCAAAGCAGGACAGCCCAGCTCCCGATCGCCAGCCAGGCAAGTGGGCCGGGGTCCGTCGCACCGGAGACGAGGGCAGCCAGGGTGGGACTGGTGAGGAGAAGGAGCGATACGGCCAGCGTGAATCGACGGCGCGGGCCCGGTTTGGGACGAAGCCAGCCACCGAGGGTCGGATCGGCCATCGTCATCCCGGTAATCCCGGTAGCCGCCGCCCCTAACACCCAGGGAAGTCCGAGACCGTATCCCACGGCCACCGCAGCTTGGCCGCCGAGGACGCCAAGTCCCACGAGATAGCCAAAGCGACTCTGTTCGACCATGATCGCCACTGCCGAGACGACCGCCGGTAGCACCAATCCGGCCGAGAGCACGGCGCCGGCAGTCGGCGACCAAGGTGTCGGATCGACGAAAAGCATCACCGACCAGATCAGGGCGCTAACCACGAGCATCACCGAAGCCACCATGTGGCGCTGGCCAAACCGAACTCGTCGGGGGATCATCGATTCCTCAAATCTCTGGCAGTGTCGGGTCTAATTCCCGGGTGCGCAAACCACAGGCGGCCATGCTGGACAGAGGTACGTGGTTGACTGAACCGATCAGATGCTGAGCTTCTCAGAACCGATCCTCCATGTGGACATGGACGCCTTTTTTGTCGAGGTGGAGCGACGGCGCCGGCCCGAGTTGATCGGGCGGCCGGTCGCGGTTGGTGGCGCCGGCCGGCGCGGAGTGGTGGCTTCGGCGAGCTACGAGGCGCGGCGATACGGCGTCGGCTCAGCGATGCCGATGGGTCTAGCACGCCAACACTGTCCTTCTTTGGTGGTGGTGCCCGCCGATCATGGCGAATACGGTCGTGTGTCCGAGGAGGTCTTCGCCATCTTTCGCAGCTTCACTCCGATCGTCGAGGGCCTATCGCTCGACGAGGCCTTCCTCGATGTTTCTGGCTTGCGCCGCCATTACCCCCATCCGCAGATCGTCGCCGAACGTCTCAAGAGGCGTATACGGGAGGACCTCGGGCTACCGGCTTCGGTCGGCATCGCCTCGACCAAATTCGTGGCCAAGCTCGCCTCCGAGGTGGCGAAACCGAACGGGATCCGCCATATCCCGGTCGAGGAAACGGTGGAGTTCGTTCAGTCCTTACCCGTGCGTTCGCTGTTCGGGGTGGGCGAAGCCACGTTTGCGGCATTGGAAGGGCTGGGGGTGGCGAGCATCGCCGATCTGGCCTCCGTGCCGCTCGCCACTCTGCAACGTAGGGTGGGTGCCAGCCACGGGCTCTCACTGGCGGGTCTCGCCAACGGACAGGATCCGCGGCCGGTGGTCCCGGACCGGGCGGTGAAGTCGATTTCCGTCTCCCAGACGTACGAGCACGACTTGGCGACTTCGGCCGAGGTCGACACCGAGCTGTTGCGGCTCTGTGATCGCCTGGGAAGCCGGATGAGGCGTGCCGGGGTGAATGGCCGCACCGTCAGCCTCACCGTCCGCTATTCAGACTTCTCAACGATCACCCGTCAACTCACCGTCGCTCACACCGACACGGCTCATGACTTGTGGAAGGCGGCGTTGGAGTTGAAGTCGAAATTTGATTGGGACCGGCCGGTCCGGCTCTTGGGGGTGAGCTGCACATCCTTGATCGACGTAGGCCAACCTCAACAATCGCCGCCTCATCAATTGGGGATGATGATCGGTCAAGATCGCTGGGATGATGTGACCGGTGCGGTTGAGTCCATTCGTGAGCGCTTTGGCCAAGCATCGGTCGGTCCAGCCCGGCTGCTCGATCCTCCAGTGGCCCGACAACAAAATGCCCGCCGGCGTGGCTGATGAAGTCGGCGACCCGGGTCAGTTTGACCAACTTGTTCGTATACTGATACGAGTCGGGCAGCTGACCACAGTGTCGAGGCCATAGGGACAGGAGTCAGAGGTCAATGCCGCTGAGCGATCGAGAGCAGAAGATCCTGGCCGAGATCGAGCGTCACTTCCACGCGGAAGATCCGTCGCTGGCCCGGGCCGTTCGCAAGATCGATCGAAGCCGCCGCAACGATCTCCGATGGCCGTTGCTCGGGGTCATCGCCGGACTGGTGGCGATCGGCGCTACCTTTACCAGCAATACCCTGATCGCGCTGGTGGGATTTGCGATGGTGGTTGTGTCGGCGACCTATCTGATCCAGGCCATTCGGGCCCGAGCCGCCGATCAAGACAACAGTGGTGATGAAGAAGGATCGTCCTCGCGAATAAAGGGTCGGCGGCGCTTCAGACGCGCTTGACGTAGGCGACTACAGTTTCGCCGTCGCTGCTCGCATTGATCAATCGAGGGGAAACAGCGAAGGGCAGGTTTGAAGGTGAGCCGATCCGCTGCCAGGTCGGCTCAGCAGTTTCTGGCAAGAGGTTTTTGGGAGAGAGGTTTCGGTTTGCAGCAGGGCTTCACGGCGGATCAGGCATGCCGCCTTACGAATTGCACACCACATCAACTTCGTTATTGGGATCGGGTATCGCTGGTTGTACCGAGCATCCAACGTACCGGAGGTCGACCCGGGGTCAGACGCCTCTACTCGTTTCGCGATCTCGTTGCACTACGGGTAGTCCGTTCACTACTCGACAATGGGATGTCGCTCCAACGGGTCCGGCGGGCGTGGGAGTACTTGCGCCGGAACAGCGACATGGATTCCAATCTGAGCCACATCAGGTTGGTCACCGATGGATCGACCATTTTCGAGGTGGGAGCGGCGGAAGGGGAAGTGCTCGACGCCTTGCGTGATGGCCAAATGGCTTTTTTCTCCCGTCTTGACCAAATCACCCGGCAGGTGGAAGAAGACGTCACCCGTTTCGAGCTTGACCGCGATCAATTCCTCACGATGTTGCGAAGAGTCGAAGACGACCTCAGCGACGAGCGCCAGGTGGTCGGCGGAGAGGTACCCCGCTAGACCGGGGCTGGCCGGCGTTGCGACCAGCGTTCCGAAGGCCGGGGTTCCACCAGTCGGCGCTCTCGGGGATTTTCGTTCTGAGTTGGGGCGGCCGCAGCCAGGACAGCACCCATTTCCAGGTCGAAAAACGTCGCCGCAGTGAGTGCTCGGCTTCGCGAAAGACCGCCAGACCGTCGGGGATTTGACGCCGCCCAAATACCGAAGCGGTGACCCGGCGGGCAAGCGGCTGCAGATCAGCGCCGAGGCCTTGGCTTATCTCAATCGGGGTCAGCGAGGGCGGAGGACGCTGACCGAGATCACCCAGTCGATCGACCAGCTCCAGCCACCCGGCCGTGACATCTCCCCGCCGCACCCGGGCAATGCGCCGTTGCCTGCGAATCAGCTTTAGTAGAGAGATCAAGACTGGAACTGAAAGCCCCATCAAGCCGATCTCGGCCCAGATGGGGAGTCCCGGCTCCGGGCCTGCAGTACCCAAAGTCGGATCCGCTCCAAGCTCGAGAAAGTCACGGTCGAGCGGCACATTGGCCCCGGCCGCCGGCAACCCAGTCTGGGCAGGATCGATGGGCTCGGGCAGGTATTGGGTGGGGCCAAACTGGAAGTTCCCGACGGTTGGCTGATTGACCCGGTCGGAGCGGGGAGTCGGATCAAACCGCACCCAGCCCTGGCCGGCCATGTAAAGCTCGACCCAGGCGTGGTAATTGCGGGCGGGGACGACGACGATCTCCGAGCCGTCGAGTTGGGTTTGGATGGTCCCGGGGGCCCAGCCCAGCACCAACCGGGCCGGGATTCCAGCCGCCCTCGACATCACCGCCATGGCTGCGGCGAATTGCTCGCAATAGCCGCGTCGATAGTTGCGGCTGGCGGGGTCGAGCAGCCACCTGTCGAGATCAAGCGTGGTGTGGCCGGTGGAGACGGTCGCGTCGTAAACGAAACCGCCGATGGATCGGAAGAACTCCTCCAGGACCAACCCTCGTTCAAAGGGGGTGCTGGCCGAGTTGGTGACCAGGCGGGTCAAGGTCCGCACCGGGTCGGAGAAGTCCTCCGGCAGCTCGGTATAGATGTCGCGCACCCTTTCCGGCACTGGGGGGGCGGGGCTACCCACCGGGGACAGGCTGAAGAGCCCGGCGTCCTGGGCCCGCGAGAAGACCGGCGACAGTTCACCGCCGCTCGACGCCAGCGTCGCCCAGTCGGGCTGGGGGATCTCGGAGATGATCTGATACATGAGCCCCGGCGTGGTGCGGGCGTCGAACCTAACCGAGCCATCGGCCCGCGCCCGGTAGCTGTCGAGCAGCAACCGATCGGTGGTCTCCAAGCGGCGGGGTGAATAGAGATGCGGTAGATAGACCTCTTGAAAGGCGTCGATACGGACCACGCTCTCGACGCGGACGCTGGGTCCCCTAAAAGAGAAGTCGTCGTCCTCCCACTCGTCGGGTCGTTGTGGTCGCTGGATCGTGAGGCTGGCGGGCAGCCAGAAGTCGCCGTCATAAGTGTCGAGGGTGATCAGCTTCCAATAGAGATCGTCGTTGGGAGGGGCAGACTCGGACACGCGTGCAGCGAACACGGTTTCGTCGCTCTCGGAGACGATGTTCTGCTGCCAGCTGGTGAACAGGTTGTATGCAATGCCTCCGAACAGGCCGCCTCCGAACCCGGTCGGGTTTCGCCAGGCCATCGCACCCGACTCGGGCACGGTGGCAGCGAATCGGGTGGCGACGGCCGACCCGGTGACCGACAGAGAGAAAATCAATGCCACGGGTAGGAGGCGACCCGCTGCTGGGATGATGCGTCCGCTGACAGACGAACGAGCCCGGCCTCCCCGCTTGCGCTCGGTGCCAGCGAGGAGGGCGCAAGCCCCCACTCCGACCATCACCGCCGGCCACCACCATTCCGGGGGGCGACGGTCGAGGGTGGCAGCCAGCAGGTAGAAGGCGAGCGAAGGGATCGTGCCAGACAGCGGCCGGTGCCGGGTCAGGGCATACACCGTCCACGCCCCGATCGCCCAGAAACAGACGATCAGGACAGCCACCAGCCCGGTGGCGGCCGTGACCGGCGCCGAGCCGAACCGAATCAACTCGAGGGCGACCCCGATCTCCCGTTGGAGCACCGGAATCGATGCGGCGCTTGGAATGAGGCCAAAGACCAGAGTCGAGGATGCAGCCACCCGACAGAACGCCAGACCCGCTCCAACGGCATTGATGATGAGCATGGTGCCGGCGCCGAGGCGGGCGGCTTGGCCGGAGGCGGTCACTGCCCCTCCGACCACGATGGCCAGCAGCACCACCACCTGCCAGCTACCACCTTCAGGGATCGGCTCGATCAGGCGGCCCAGTCGGGCGAGGGCCAGTCCGATGGCGGCGAGAGCCGCTAACCAGCCGAGGCGGCCGTCCACGTTCGTTCCATTGTCCGATTCCATGCCGGGGCCCAACGTTGGCCGGACCCGGCGACCATCGTGCGAACCCCCAATCGTTGAAACTCCCCAAGGGACTCGCTGGTCTCTTCGGTGGCAGCCATAAGTAGCGCCACCCGGTACTGCGCCGACAGGATCCGCACCACTCCCAGTAGATCGCCGTCGGGTTCGCCGGTCACGAGTACGAGTAGGCCCCCGCCGCCGCTCTTGCGGAGCCGCTGGGCGACGGAGCGAAGATCAATCGCCCGCTCCGGTTGGACTCGGGCCAAAGCCTCAAAAGCACTTGCCATGGAGCGAAGGTCGACCAATGGACCACCCAGCCACAGGTCGGCGGCGAAGCCTCCGCCGGCGAGATGGGTAACGACCGACGCCGCCCCTTTCACCGCCCGCTCGAAGGCGTCGGGGCCGTCAAAACTCTGGCTCCGTACGTCGAAAAGCACGAGTGCTCGGGATTGCCAGGGGACCTCCATCTGACGGATCACGAGCTCGTCGAATTTGGCCGAGCTCGGCCAATGGACCCGACGTAGATCATCTCCGTCCTGATAGGGGCGGAGGGTGTAGAAATCTTCGCCTCCCCGCTGGCTGTGTTCGGGCCGGCTGGCGGTTTGGGCCGGGTCCGATCCCCGGACTCGCGGATAGCCGGCAAGGTGCTCGGTGGCCGGGTACACCACCAGCTCGTCGGCCTCGCCGAGTTCGAGTTCGGTTGACCCCAGACCCAGCGGATCGGAGACCGACACCGAGGTGGGGCCAATCTTGTAGACCCCCCGCGGCCGGCAGACGATTCGGTAGGTGGCGGTGGCCGACTCCCCACCCTTCATCACGCCGATGGTGAAACGCGCCACCCCCAGCCCTCCGACACCGTCGACCAGCGAAAGGTTGAACACCGGCAGCCGCCGCAGATTCGTGATCGAAAGGCTGACCCCGGCCCGATCACCTTCGTGAACCTGACCGGGACGAACCTGGCGGTGTCCGTAGAGCCGCGGCCGGCTCCAGGTGGTGATAAACAACGCGGCCCCAACCGCCATCAGCATGGCGGCTCCTGCGGCGAGAAGTTCGATCTCTCCCAGGGCAATCCAGGAAACCACCAAGGCCAGGCCGGAACCGAGGACGACGGCACCGCGGCGGGTCATCATCAGCTGGAGCGATGAATCGGCACGCGCACGCTGTTGAGAACCGAGCCAACCACGTCCGCGGCGGTTACCCCTCGCATGCGCGCCTCAGGCTGAAACGAGAGACGGTGCTCCAGAACCGTTCCGGCCAACGCCTTGACGTCGTCGGGAGTGACATAGTCGCGCCCTTCCGACGCCGCCCGGGCGCGCGAGGCTCTCTGCAGATATAGGGCAGATCTTGGACTTGCCCCCAGCAGCACCTCCGGATGCCGGCGCGAACCTTCAATTACGTCGATCACATACCCCCGCACCGACGGTAATACCTCGACCTGGCGAGCCACTTCGATCATCGCTTGCACCTCGGCGGCGGTCACCACCGGTCCCAGGTCGATGAAAGTGGATCGAAGCCCGTGGGTCTCCATCATCTCCAACTCTTTCTCGCGGCTGGGGTAGCCAAGTGAGACCCGCATCATGAAACGGTCGAGCTGCGACTCGGGTAGCGGATAGGTCCCCTCGTGTTCTATCGGGTTCTGGGTACTGACCACCATGAACGGATCCGGCAATCCTCGGGTCACTCCATCGGTAGTCACCTGTCGCTCTTCCATCGCCTCCAAAAGGGCGGCCTGGGTTTTGGGACTGGCCCGGTTGATCTCGTCACCTACGACGATGTTGGAGAATATCGGACCCGGCTTTAAAACGAACGACGACTGTTGACGATCCCACACCGAAACGACGGTTACGTCAGAGGGGAGCAGATCCGGGGTGAACTGGATC
>JBQTHI010000088.1:0-4409 GCA_052390035.1 Actinomycetota bacterium
TCCCTGCTGCTGCCTCCCGTAGGAGTCTGGGCCGTGTCTCAGTCCCAGTGTGGCTGATCGTCCTCTCAGACCAGCTACCCGTCGACGCCTTGGTAGGCCGTTACCCCACCAACAAGCTGATAGGCCGTGAGCCCATCCCGAAGCGCAAAAGCATTTCCTCTCCAGGCCATGAGGTCAAAAGAGGGTATCCGGTATTAATCCAAGTTTCCCTGGGCTATCCCGGTCTTTGGGGCAGGTTGCTCACGTGTTACTCACCCGTTCGCCGCTCCGTAATAAGCTTGGTTACCCTCACTTATTCGTCGCTCGACTTGCATGCATTAGGCACGCCGCCAGCGTTCGTCCTGAGCCAGGATCAAACTCTCCAACGTACATTCAAGTGCCAATCCAAGGCGTTGGCCCGGGCTGTCACAATCCTGTCGGTCTTTGAGTTCGCAAAGTCCTTTGGGGGTTAATCCAAAGGTTTGTTGGTCCCGAGTATTGCTACCCGGGAGCTCATGCGATTGCGCGCCTCGGATTCCTAAAGATCCCGAGACGCACGCTGTGCTGTCTTTTGGCACGCTGTTTAGTTGTCAAGGAGCCCATCTCCCCTCCGGCCAGGAGGACTCAACATCCACCCTGGCTGCGGGGCGCCTTTTTGGCCCGGAGGTGGCTCCCCACGTTCCGATCACCAGGCTGGCGATGACGCGCTGCCTAGACGCGGCAGCGGACGGGGAACTATAGACGGTCGGCAACACTTTCGCAAAGCAGGGGCCAAACATTGGCCAAAACATGGGCTGAGAGGACTGGGCACTAGGTAAACCGGACGAAACGCCGTTTCCCCACCTGGACGACCTTTCCCTCGACCCCGGCTCGTTCCACCTGTTCGTCTTTGACTAGGTCGGTTCCAATCCTTACGGCGCCTTGGGCGATCAGGCGCCGTGCCTCTGACGAAGATGTCACCAACCCGGCATCCCGCAGCAGAGTCGGCAGGTGAACCGGGTCGTCTGAGGGAAGGTGGTATTCGTCGACGTGAGCCGGGGCGAGGTGATCCCGAAATACCCGATCGAACCCGGACTCCGCTTCGACTGCCGCCTCCTCGCCCCAATAAAGCGACACCACTTCGCGTCCGAGCCGTCGTTTGACCTCCCCCGGGTGGAGCGAGCCGTCTCGCAAGCCGGCGATGAGACTCGCGACCTCCTCTCCATCAATCTCGGTCGCCAGGTCGAGCCATTGAGCCATCAGGTCGTCAGGGATGCTCATCACTTTGCCAAACATCTCGTCTGGCGGCTCGGCCACCCCGATGTAATTGCCGAGCGACTGTGACATCTTCTGCGACCCATCGGTACCCAACAGCAGAGGCATCGTCATCGCGACCTGAGGTGGCTGGCCATATCGCTCCTGGATGACGCGGCCCATCATCAAGTTCCAAAGTTGATCGGTGCCGCCGAGTTCGACGTCGGCCTCAACCGCCACCGAGTCATAACCCTGCAAGAGGGGATACATGAACTCCAGGACAGAGATCGGCGCCTTCGCCTCGAACCGTTTGGCGAAGTCGCCTCGCTCGAGAAGCTGGGCGACGGTGGTGGTGGAGGTCAACTCGAGCACTTCGGTCATGCCGAGACCGGCTAGCCACTCTGAGTTGTAACGGATCTCGAGGGGTTCGGGTAGCAGCACCTTTTCAAACTGTCCCAGGACCTCTTTGGCATAGCCCTTCACTTCGTCGGCAGACAAGCGCCGGCGGGTTTCGCTCTTCTGAGAGGGGTCGCCCACCTGGGCAGTGAAATCTCCCACGATCAGGACGGCGGTGTGTCCCTGCTCCTGGAAGTCCCGCAACTTGCGAAGCACGACCGCCCATCCGAGAGTGACGGCCGGGGCGGTGGGGTCGAGACCGAGCTTGACCCGGAGTTGACGACGGCCATTGGCGCGGGCCTTGAGCTCCTCGATTGGGACCACCACGTCGGTGCGGCGGAGGAGGCGAGCGAGATCGGTCACTGGATTGGCAAGGTTAAAGGTTGCCAGACCGCCTGGAAGCAACCTGTCATTCGATCACGAACCGCCAAGGCCGATCCCGGCCCTTGCTGATCCCTATACGTGGTGTCGTTCGGAAGTCATCGATCGCTGTGCCCTGCAAGAGGCGCAGCGGTGACCTGGTCGAGAACAAGTCGATGCCGTTGTGCCTGGCATCGATGGCAAGGGCTTCGGTGAGCTTGCCGGGACCGTCGACCATGTGATCTTCCCGGCCTCTTCTCCGAACCATCGTGTCACGACCACGAGTCGGTGTGCCGGCCCGGATCAGCAATGCCGCCCCGGTTCCCTCCGGCCCGCACACGACGTTGGCACACCAATGGATCCCGTATGAGCGATAAACGTAGAGCCGGCCGGGTGGTCCGTACATCACTAGGTTGCGCCCCCGTGGGCCACCGAATGAGTGGCTGGCGGGATCATCCTGGCGATATGCCTCGACCTCGGTGATACGAACCTCGGTGATTAGTCCGCCGACACGCGACCGCAAGCGCCAACCGAGAAGAGCCGGAGCCACTTCCTCAGGCGGACCCAGCAGGAAGTCGCCGGCACGCAATCTTGCCCCTCACCGAACCGTGGCTTGGTGGATCTCGATGGTCAACGTCTGGATTTCTTTGATCATGCCCGCCGCCGCCTGATCCGTCTCGAAGTCGTGCTCGGCCAGCTCACGGGAAACCTGGTCGGCCCGACGGGCCGCAATCAAAAGGATTGCCCCCTGCAGAGCAGCCACACAGGAAAGGATCAGATTGAGCAGGATGAACGGATACGGATCGAACCCATCTCCCCCATTGCCGATCATCCATCCGGCCAGAAACGCCAGCGCGACCGACACGAACGCCCACGAACCCATCCCGTTGCGCAAGGCATCAGCCGACCTCTCCCCGAGGGTGAGTTGCTCCCCGCTCCGCATCGCCGGGTGACGCCAACCCCTGACTCGACCTTTCATCGCGCTCCTCTCTCGACGATACCGACAAGGTAGGCACAGAATCGAGCGGTCAGGCGGCGAGGGTGGTGAGCAGAATCGCCTTGAAACTGTGGAGCCGGTTCTCCGCTTGATCGAAAACTCGAGATCGGGAGTGTTCGATCACCTCATCGGTGACCTCTTCGCCACGGTGGGCCGGAAGGCAATGCAGGAAGATGGCGTCGGCCTTCGCTCGCTCGAAAAGCGCCAGGTTGACCTGGTACCGAGCGAAGACACGGCGGCGCTCAGCCTCCTCTGACTCCTGGCCCATCGAGGTCCAGACGTCGGTGTAGACCGCGTCCGCCCCGCCAACCGCCTCCTCTGGATCGTTGGTGAGAAGTACCCCGCTATGTCGCCGGGCAAGGTCGACGACAGCCGGGTCGGGTTCATAACCCGCCGGAGTGGCGACCCTTATCTGGACTCCGGCCATTGTCGCCGCCTGCATCAACGAGTGACATGTGTTGTTGCCGTCTCCTACATATGACAAAGTGGCCCCCTCGAGTGGACGATGTTCGGCGAGGGTCTGCAGGTCGGCGATCGCCTGACAGGGATGCTCGAGGTCTGAGAGCAGGTTGATGACGGGAATGCTGATCGATCCGGCGAGCTTTTCGAGGTCGGAGTGATCGAACACTCGCATTCCGAGGAGGTCCAAGTAGCGCTCGAGAACCCGGCCGACATCTTCGGGAGCTTCGCGAGACCCGAGACCTACTTGCTCGTTCCGGATAACCACCGTATGCACGCCGAGTTGCATCGCCGCCACATCACATGACACCCAGGTCCGTACCGACTGCTTCATGAAGAAGAGGCCGATCGACCGGCCGGACCGGGCGCCGGCAACCGAACCGGGGTCCACCTTGACCTTGGCCGACAGAGCGACGAGATCTGCCAGCTCGGCCGGATGCAAGTCACCGATCCGAAGCAGGTTCTTCATCAACCACCCCTGAGGATCGCATCGACCCCTCGGGCGGCGGCGATCAGATCGGTTCTGATCAACGCCACCTGCTCGGTGGACAAGGTGTGGTCGGTCGCCCGGAACCGGTAGCGAATAGCCAGGCTCTTCTTGCCTTGCTGAAGACCATGGCCCCGGTACTCGTCGAACACCTCTACGGCCTCAAGAAGGTCGGGGCGGGCGCCGGCGGTGGCTTTGACCACCTCGTCCGACGGCACGCTCTCGTCCACTTCGAAGGCGAGATCGAACTCGGCAGCCGGGTATGGACTCGGGTCGGTGAGCTGCCAGGGATCAACTGCTGAAACAAGCGAGGCCAGGTCGAACTCTCCAGCCGCCACCCGGCCCTCGATCTCGTAGGCCTCTGCGGTCGACGGATGAACTTCACCGAGATGGCCGATCCGATCTCCCTCGTGGATGATCTCGGCGGCCCGGCAGGGATGTAATCGCGGATTCGCCGGGGCCGCGATTTCATAGTTGCCGTGGCCCAGCGCGCGGGCA
>JBQTHI010000089.1:0-22189 GCA_052390035.1 Actinomycetota bacterium
AACACCAGCCGGACCTTGGCCCACGGAGTCCTCGGACGTCCCATGACACCTCCCGTCGCAGGTCGGTGTCGCGGTCACCACTTGAGCCGAACGCCGCATAGCGGCGGATTTCTACGCAGGAACCGGGGGGCAAACATTCAGGCCTGTCCGTAGAACGGAAGGCGCGGATCGGAGGGCTCCGTGCTCCACCGATTCCACAACCAGTCGTAAGCCGGATCGGTCGAGATGAGCCACCGCCGTTGCGGATCGGGACCTGCCATCACGTTCAGGTAATACATGTCATATCCGGGTGCGGCGACCGTGGGACCGTGATAACCGCGAGGTACCAGGAAAACGTCACCGCTTCCAACCACCGCCGTTTCGTCGATGGCGCCATCCGCGGTGTAGGTCCGGTGGAAGCCGAAGCCGGCACCCCCGATGTCGCGAATCTCAAAGTAGTAGATCTCCTCCAACGGAACCTCGGTGGCCGTCAATTCGTCGTGCTTGTGCGGTGGGTATGACGACCAATTGCCGCCAGGGGCGAGCACCTCAACAACGATTAGCCGCTGTGGTCCGTCGACACTGGCCGCCAGTAAAGGATTGACCTGGCGGGTGGCCGGTCCGGCTCCCCGGATCTCGACCCGGACGTCGGCCGCGGCATAGAAAAGGGCCGACCGCCGCTCCGAGGCGACGGCGGTGGCCAGCGCCACCCGAACGCCTTGCCTGGTCGAAATCACGACCTCATCCCCGGCCGGAAGGTAACAAATGTCGGACATCGCCTCGAAAACCGACCGGCGGTGAGCAAGGTCGAACTCGTAGCCCGGGCCGTCGACAACGCACTCTCCCGAGAGAGGAACTACCGCCGCCTCAATCGATTCGAACGCCAGTCGCCGAGAACCTCCCGCCGGCAACTCGAACACCCGAAGACCGGCGTACGACCATCCTGCCCGAGACGGATCGATCAGGACCTTGTCCCGTCCGTCGGCCAGGGTACCGACGGGGTAATGCAGGCTCACTCGAGGTTGCCGTGGACGATCTCGACCGCCAGGTCCACCCAGCGCTCAACGTCGCCCTCCGTTGGGAACAGAAGGGAACGGCCTGCCACCAGACCCCGGACGTTGGGAATTCGCATCGCCCGCCTCCAGTTCTCCACCATCTCATCGATGCGCTGGCCGGGATCGCCTCCAAGTAGGAGCGCCGGAAGGGTGGTAGCCGCCATCATCCGTTCGGGATCGGAGGGGGCGGGCAATTTGAGCCAGGTGTAGGCGGAGGTGGGACCCAGCGAGGAGGCGATCGACACAGCTTCCACCAGGAGGTCGATGTCATCGGAGACCTTCAGGCGGCCCGACGGGTCCCGTACCGTCGGGAGGGGCTCGACCATTGCTATCAGCCGCCGATCCGCCAACGCAGCAATCGCCCGGACGCATCCGCTGATGGTCTCGATGGTGGCCGGGTCGCCATAGTCGAGACGCAACAGCATCTTCCCGCCATCGAGACCGAGCCGAGAAATCGTCTCCACATCGTGCGCCGTAAAGCGATCGTCGAGCTCCCACGAGGAAGCGGCAAGGCCGCCCCGATTCATCGAGCCAAAAAGCACCTTTCCGTCGAGTTCCCCCAAAAGCAGCAGCTCTTCGAAGATGTCGGGGCTGGCCAGGAGCCCGTCGACCCCCGGGCGGCGTAGCGCCCGAACGGTGTTGTCGAGGACCGTCCGACGATTGGCCATCGCCATCGGATCGTCGCCTACCCGTAGTATCCGCCGGGCCGGATGGTCGATGGCGATAATCATGAGGTTGCCGTCGGATCCGAGGAGCGGTCGGCGGGCTCGGGTTGCGGCCCGGTTAGCCACAGCCCCGGGATCTTCGGCTCGCACCCTGAGCAGCTCTCGATATTCGAGGTCGCTGATCACATCAGCCTCCGTACCTGCTCCTCGGTGGGCATCGCGTCGGCACAAGCCAGTTGACCAGCAACGTAGGCGCCGGCGGCGTTGGCAAACGGGATGATCTCATCCCATCCCCAGCCGCACAGCAGCCCGTGACAGACAGCCCCCCCGAAGGCATCACCCGCCCCCAGCCCGTTGACCACCTCGGTCGCCAACGGCGGGGCGGACACTTCGAACCCGTTTCCGAAGGCGGTGACTCCCTCCCGGCCCATCTTGACTACAGCCACCTCCACCCCTCGCTCGATGATCCTCCGTCCCATTGCCGCCGGGCTGCCGGAACCGACTGCCACGGCGCACTCCTCCAGGTTGCCGATGGCGATGGTGGCCCGATCGAGCGCCTCCCGTTGCCGATCTCCCGCGATCGCTTCATCGCTCCAAAACGAAGGCCGGTAGTCGAGGTCGTGGATGGTGTGGCGCGAACGAGCCCGGGCATCGAGAGCGCGCAGGGTGGCGAGCCTGCTCGGCTCCGCCGACAGTCCGGTGCCGGTGGTCCAAAAGATCCGCGACGCCCTGATCGCCTCCAGGTCGAGTTCCTCCACGGTCAGATTCAGGTCGGGCGCCTTGGGCTGACGGTAGAAGAGCAGTGGAAAGTGGTCAGGCGGATGGATCTCGCAGAAGACGATCGGGGTCCGGAGATCAGGGTCAGACCCGACAAACCGGTTATCCACCCCGAACCCAATTAGGGCCTGGCGGACATAATCGCCGAAGCCGTCGAGACCAACTTTTGTCATCACCGCGGTCCGGTGGCCATAACGGGCGCCCGCCACCGCCACGTTCGTCGCGGTTCCCCCCAGATATTTGGCGAAGGTTTTCACCTCCGCCAGAGACACCCCGATCTGCTCCGGGTAGAGGTCCACACCCACCCGCCCCATGGTGAGGAGGTCGAACGCGTCGCCGGCGTGGTTGGAACGTTCCAAGTGGCGGTGCTAACTTATGACTCCTGCTCGCGGCGTGTCAAGCGTTGTCCTCCCAAGAGCCGATGACTTCAACCGACGAAAGGGCACATATGGAATCTCTGCGTTTGACCACTGCCCAGGCCCTGGTGAGGTGGTTGCTGGCTCAACACACCGAGATCGACGGGAAGGAAATGCCCCTGTTCGCGGGTGTTTTCGCCATCTTCGGTCATGGCAACGTCGTAGCGCTGGCCGAGGCCCTCCAACCCGTCCAGGATCTGCTGCCGACCTGGCGTGGCCACAACGAGCAATCGATGGCCCTCAGTGCAGTTGCCTACGCCAAAGCCATGAACCGACGTCAGATCATGGTGGCATCCTCCTCGATCGGTCCGGGTTGCACCAATATGGTGACCGCCGCCGCGGCGGCCCACGCCAACCGTCTTCCGGTTCTCCTGATCTCGGGTGACACCTTCCAGCATCGCCTGGTGGACCCGGTCCTCCAGCAGATCGAATCGTTCGGGGATCCGTCGATCACGGTGTGCGATGCCTTTCGGCCTGTGACCCGCTACTGGGACCGGATCACCCACCCGGCTCAGGTCCTGCAGAGCCTCCCGCAAGCTCTGGCGGTGATGCTGGACCCCGGCGACTGCGGACCCGCATTCCTCGCTCTCCCCCAGGATGTCGCCGCTGAGGCATACGACTACCCGGCTGGCTTCTTCCAGGAGCGTGTCCACTACATCCGACGACCGGGCCCCGATCCCCGTGACATCGAGGCAGCCGCCTCCGTCATTGCCAGCGCGACCGCTCCATTGATCGTGGCCGGAGGTGGAGTTCACTATTCAGGAGCCGTCGATTCTCTGACGTCGCTGGCGGTGCAGCGGTCCATCCCCGTTGTCGAAACTGTGGCAGGGAAGGCAACGATGATCGCCGACCACCCCAATTTCGCCGGGCCGATCGGAGTGACCGGATCGTCATCGGCCAACGCCCTCGCCGCCGAAGCCGATGTCGTTATCGCGGTCGGAACCAGACTTCAGGATTTCACTACCGGTTCCTGGTCGGTCTTTCGCAATGAGCGCATGAGGTTGGTGTCGATCAACACCGCCCGATTCGACTCGCTCAAGCACCGGGCGGTGCCGGTGGTAGGCGACGCCTTGCTGGCGGTCGAGGCCATCGATGCCGCCCTGGCCGGGTATCAGGCCCCTACGGCGTGGCTCGAGCAGGCTGCCACCTTGCGAGCGGAGTGGTACACCTATCTCGACCGGCTTTCCACCCCTGATGGCCGTCCCACCTATGCCAAGGTGATCCGCGCCATCAACCCAGTGTGTGATCCGGACGACTACCAGGTCTCGGCGGCCGGTGGTCTGCCCGGAGAGCTCAACACGGGCTGGCACACCAAGAGCATCCGCTCCTTCGACTCCGAATACGGGTACAGCACGATGGGGTACGAGATTGCTGGGGCCTGGGGCGCCAAGATGGCCCTGGGCGACCGCGATGTGGTCGCCTGGGTTGGAGACGGGTCCTACCTGATGATGAACTCCGACATCCTCTCCACGGTGATGACCGGGCACAAGGTGATCTTCATCGTTTGCGACAACGGCGGTTTCGCCGTCATCAACCGGCTTCAGGTGAACACGGGAGGAGAGGAGTTCAACAATCTGCTGCGCGACACCCGTCACACCGTGATGGCCAAGGTCGATTTCGTCAAACACGCCCAGGCCATGGGAGCCGATGCGATCAAGGTCGACAACATCGTCCAGTTGCAAACCGCCTACAAGCGAGCCAAGGCAACCGATCGAAGCACGGCGATCGTGATCGAGGTCGACGAGTACTCCTGGACCGGAGGCGGAGCCTGGTGGGAGGTAGGAGTCCCCGAGGTTTCCGACCGTGCCCAGGTGCGGGTGGCGCGGGCCGAACTCGAAGCCGAAAGGAAACATCAACGTATCGGCGTGTGAGCGACAGCAGCCGGGAGGGATGGTGATGACCACTCGCCCCACCATCGTTGACGTGGCCCGACGGGCCGGCGTATCCAAGTCACTGGTTTCGCTGGTCATGCGCAACTCACCGAGTGTGTCCGAGGAGAAGCGCCAGCGGGTACTCAGGGCGGCCAGCGAACTGGCCTATCGGCCAAACGCCATGGCCCGCAGCCTGGTGCGACAACGGACCTACGTGATCGGAGTGGTCATCTCCGACTTCAACAACCCTTTCTTCAACGAGATTGCCGGAGGCATCGAGGAGGCTGCCTTGGCCGCCGACTACCGGGCTCTTTTCAACTCCGGGGACCGCGATCCGATTCGTGAGCAGACCGCGCTCGACACCCTGCTCCAGCTCCGCACCGACGGGGTGGTGCTCACTGGGCCTGCCCTCAATGAGGCCGCGGTCCGCAAAGCGGCCCGCGAAACCCCGGTGGTCATGGCCACGCGCGGCAGCCGATCGCGGCTATTCGACAGCGTCGTGAGCGACGATATCGCCGGCGCCCGGCTGGCGATCGAACATCTCATCGCTCTCGGTCATCGGCGCATCTTCCATCTGAGCGGCGGGGAAGGGGCGGGGGCCCGCCAGCGTCGGGACGGTTACGAGTTGGCAATGCACCACCACGGCCTCCATCCGGTGGTCGTGGAGGGGGACTACACCGAACGCACCGCCTTAGCCATCGCCGACCAACTACTCGACGGTCGGAGCCTCCCAACTGCGATATTTGCGCCCAACGATTTCGCCGCGATCGGCCTTCTTCAAGCCCTCGACGATCGTGGGTTCCGGGTACCGGATGACATCTCGGTGGTGGGTTACGACGACACGTGGCTGGCGGGGTTGGCCCGTATCGGTCTCACCACTGTCCACCAGGACCCTCGACGGATGGGGGCCACCGCCGTCTCCCTCCTGCTCGAACGCATCGACGGTCAGCGCACAACCGCCCGTCATGTTGTGGTCCAACCCGAGCTAACGATCAGGGCGACCACCGGTCCGGCCCCCACCAACCGGGTCACGGATTAGCGGCATCGGCCCCGATCGACGTCGACCCGGTCGGTCATCGACTCCAAGAACGCAGTGATCTCCGCTGGGGTGAGGGCCCAAGCCGAACCAGCTTTCCCGGTCGAACGGGCGAACAACATCCCCACCATCGCCCCTTGCCCATTGAGCAAGGGGCCACCCGAGTCTCCCGGCCCCACTTCGGCCCGCAGGTCGAAGGCCTCCCGAAGAACCTGACCCTGGTCGTAGATGTCGCCCGAGCTGGCGGTGACCAGCCGCTTGATCTCGAAGGGAATCCGATCGACGGTCAGGTCGCCGCCCACCACTGCGATCACTCCACTATCTCCGGCGGCCGCCTCGGACACGGAGATCGGGGGAGCTTCGAAACCCGGGGCGTCGAGCAACGCGAGATCTCGATCCGGATCAAACGCCACCACCCGAACCGGCAATTCTATACCTTCCTGGGTGATCACCCGGAGGTCATCGTCCGCCCCGGCAATGGCGTGCGCCACCGTCAACCACAACTCATCGCCTACCGGCACTGCCGTGGCCAGAATCGGGCTCAGACACGCGGTTCCCGCCACTCGAGCGAGGGTGGCGGTGGTCTGGTCGAGCGTTGTGCCGCAGGCGGTGAGGAGGGTCAACACCGCACCAGCCAGAACCGCCCGCCCCGACCGGCCGGTCATCTGGTCGCCGACTCATACTCACCTCGGAAACGATTCAGCAGTTCGGCCAGCCCGAGCGGCCGATGCGAAAGCAGGCGATCGGTTCGGGGCGAGGTGAGGCTGGTGTCATAAGGGATGGGTCCCGAAGCCATGGTCGCCTGTTCAGGAGGCCCACTTCCAACCAGCGATTGGTCGAGACCGAACACCTCACAGGCCAGCAGGGCAAGTTCCATCCTCTCCACCGTGTCCCGCCCGCAGCAATGGAAGATCCCGGTCAGCCGATGCTTCCCGATGTCGAGGATCAGCCCGGCGCTGTCGCTCGCCAGCGAGGGCGTGGCGATCATGTTGATGCGGGGGGACTCCCACACAGTGAAGGGCCGACCTCCTCGCAGAGCATCCACCAGGGCCGCCACGAAGTACCCAAACCCGGGATCCTGTTGGCGGGGAGTGTCAGGCCGGGCCCGATGAATCCCATTGACTCCCGAAATGCGGGCGACGGCACCCCCCCGATCGAGAGTGACGATCTCGCTGACCAACTTGAGGACGCCGTAAAAGTTGACGGGGTTGGGGGGTGTCGCCTCGTCGGCGCCTCCCTGAGTCCCGTCGAACACCCAGTCGGTCGACACCACCACCATGCTGGATCCGACCGCTTGAGCCGCCGCCGCGACATTGGCGCTGGCCGTCACATAGGCGTCCCAGGCTCTTTGCCGATCTTGGTAGAGGGTCGGAAGATCGTTGAGGATGGCGGCGTGGACAACCACATCGGGCCCGAATCGATCGATGCTTTCCGCTACGGCATTGGGATCGCTCAGGTCGACGGAGTCGATCTCGTACCGCCCATTAGGAGCCGGTTGGAACTGGTGCACCGTGGTCATCACCCGACAGCCTCGCTCCAGGGCGACGTGGACGATGTTGCTACCGACGAACCCCGTTCCGCCGGTCAGCCAGACCTTCATTTCCTGGACGCGTAGCGAGAGGCCTTAGGGCGCCCCGTCATGCTCAGCGCGTTGTTCGAGGGTTCCGACTTCGTCCTTGAACTCCTCGGCCATGGCCGCCAGGGCCTCGTCGCCCTTCGCCGCCCTTTCCAATTCGCGGGTCAGCTCCTCGAGCTCGGCTCCCCCGGCCATGAGGCGGATCAACTCGTCACGGTTGACCTCACCTTTGCGGAAATCCCCCATCGATTGGCCCCGGTTGAGGATGAGGAAGCGGTCGCCGACCGGGAAGGCGTGGTTGGGATTGTGGGTGATGAAGATCACTCCCAGCCCCCGATTGGCTGCCTCGATGATGTACTTGAGGACCACCCCGGACTGTTTGACCCCAAGCGCCGACGTCGGCTCATCGAGGATCAGCACTTTGGCTCCGAAATACGTGGCGCGGGCGATAGCCACCGACTGCCGCTCACCCCCCGAAAGAGTCCCGACCGGCTGGTCGACGTCGCGGATGTCAATCCCCATCTTGGCCAGCTCGTCTTTGGCGATTTTGGCCGCCACCGACTTGTCGATCCGGCGTAACGGTCCGACGCCCCTGGTTGGCTCCGACCCGAGGAAGAAGTTCCGCCAAACCGACATGAGAGGAACCACGGCCAGATCCTGGAAGACGGTGGCGATGCCCCGGTTGAGAGCATCCCGTGGTGACTGAAACAGCACCTCTTCACCATCGACCAGAAGCTGGCCTTCCGACTGCTGGTGGGCGCCGGCGATGATCTTGATGAAGCTCGACTTGCCCGCCCCGTTGTCACCCAGCACACAGGTCACCTCACCGGCATTGACGATGGTCGTTATATCGCGCAGGGCGATGATGTTCCCGTAGAACTTGGAGACATGCCGAACGTCGAGGAGGGCCGGGGTCATCGCGCCGCCTCCGCCCTCGCCCGCACCCACCGGTTGGCCAGCACCGCCAGCAAAAGGATCACTCCCAGGAAGAGGAATCGCCAGTCGGAGTTCCACCCGGCGAAAGGAATCCCCTGGAAAGACATGGCCATGATGATCGCTCCGATCGCTCCACCTGCCGCCGAACCGTAGCCACCGGTGAGCAGGTTGCCTCCTACCACCGCCGCGATGATGAAAAGGAACTCCTGGCCGTCACCGACATTGGCCTGGACCGAGTTGAGACGGAAGGCGATCAACATGCCGACCAGCCAGGCGGTGGTGGCGACGGTCATGAAGAGGGTGCGTTTGGTGCGGGCGGCAGGAACCCCGACCGCTCGCGCGGCTGGCTTGTTGCCACCAACGGCGAATATCCAACTGCCAAAACGGGTGTTGGCGAGCATCCATGAAGCCAGGGTCGCCACCAGCAGGAAGGCAACGATCGATACCCGGAAGGTAATGACCGCCCGGGTTGCGTCCACCTCCTCCTGGGTCATGAAGAGCATACGCACAGCCAGACCTGCGAACACCATCAGCAGTCCACCGATCGAGAGCAGCCGGCCCAGCGCATCAGCAGTGGGATCGACCCATTTACGGACAGTGAAAAAAAGCCGGAGGAGCGCGCTGGCAAGATTCACCAGGGCCACCAGCAGCAAGGCTGCGAAAAGGCCGGTCCGGAACTTGGCCGACTGTGACTCACCCTGCATCAGGAAGGCAAGCCCGACCAAGACCGCGCTGATGAGAAACGAGATCACGAACTCGGTCAGGCGTGAGGTCGACCCGGCCCGGCGAGCGGTCACCACCAAGAGACCAACGCCGGTCACCACCAGGCCGACGAACATGATCGCCCGGAGGCCTTGCACGGTCAGGAGCAGACCGAGGACCTCGGGAGATGAAGAATCCATCACGACAGCAGCTATCGAACCGCCCGCGATCAAGCCCAGACCGAGAGCGAGCCGGCGGGCCTCACCGCCACCTATCGAGAAGGTGCCCCGATCCGGGTTGGGCTCGTAACGCCACATGCCGAGGCCGACTGCACCCACGAGAAAACCCACTGCCACCATCGGTCCGTAGGTCCAGTTACTGGCCGTACCGTCGGTGCCAACCAACTGCAAAAGCCCGAATACCCCAAGGCCTGCCCCCACCAGGAGCAAAGCCAGCCCGGACGACCGCACCGGCGACCGGCGCTGGAACGTGAGCTCATATACACCGACAGTGGTGGCGAGGGCGCCGGCGAGCAGCAAGACTGCGTAGATGAGGTCTCGGCTGCCGAGAACGTGCTCGTTGCGGACCCAGACTGCTCCAAAGATGGCGTTCCAGAAGTCGTATCCAGCTGCCCGGTCGAGTCCTTCAACGATCACCTTGTCGGTAAAGAGCTTGGCAAATCCGAGTTTGGCCCCGATCAATACGAAGAAGCTGCCGAGGGTAACGATGAAGGACGGAAGCCCGGTGCGTTCGACCATGGTGGCGTTGAAGTAGCCCACCCCCAGCGCGAAGAGCAAAGAGAGGGGGACCGCCAAGAACAGGCTGAGCCCGGCTCCTCCGAACTCACCGACGGGCTTGCTGAGCAGGATTACCAGCATGGCCGTTGCCCCTGTCATCGCCCCGGCGGAAAGATCGAACTCGCCACCGATCATGAGGAGCGAGACGACCACTGCCATCATGCCGAGCCCGGCAGCGACATCCAGATAGTTGGCGGCGCCGGCGGTTATGCCAAAGACGTCGCTCACCGCCCAAAAGAAAACCCAGAGACCGATCGCGCCCACCAATGCGCCGATGTCGGGCCGGAGAAGAAGGCGATGGATCGGACCCCGATACGCCAGCCGCTCGTCCGTCCGGAATGGCTCCTGCCTACCACCCGCTGTCTGCAACTCTGGTGCTGCCGTCATAATGCTCTCTCTCGCCCTCGACTGTATCAAGCCATCTGCCATCGTCGCCGCCAACCGGCGTGCTAATGCTGCATCGGACCGACTGTTGATTAAGTGAGGGGGCCCGATACCGGCCCCCTCACTTGATCTGTCACGATGTGGTCAGTTGTTTTACCGAGTTCCTGCTTCGACCAGGGCCTGGACGTCGGCCACGTTGTTGGTGTCGACAAAGCCCGGACCGGTCAGTACCGGCAGTCCGCCACCCACCGTGTTCAGGTTGGTGTTGAACAGCCACAACATGATGATTGGCAGGTAACCCTGGACGTACTGCTGCTGGTCAACCGTGAAATCGATGTCGCCGGCCTCGATCGCACCGATGATGTCCGTCGAGATGTCGAACCCACCTATGAACAAGTCCCGTCCTGCAGCGGTGCCTGCGGCGATGGCTCGGACCGCCACATTGGGTCCGGTTCCGAGAACCGCGTCGATGTCAGGATCGGCCGCCAGGATGGCGCCGATAGCAGCCTCCTGGGCGGTCGGATCGACATCGCCACCGACGAACTCGGAAACAACGTCGCCACCAAAGGTTTCAGTCAGACCCTCGCACCTCTGCTCCAGTCCGACATTCGACTGCTCCTGACGGGCACACAGCACCTTCGTGGCACCGAGTGCATTGAAGCGCTCGCCGGCGCCGTTGCCGGCAACTATCTCGGTCTGGCCGACGTGGGTGAGAGCGCCCAGTTCTTTGTATAGATCCACACCCGAGTTGATGGTGATCACCGGAATTCCCGCTTCAACGGCTCTCTGCGCTGCTGGTCCCACGGCGTCGGGACTCGCTAATGAAACGCCAAGACCATTGGAACCCGCCGCAATCGCCGCATCGATGTCCTGAACCTGTTTCTCGGGGTTGTTGTTCGATGGGCTCCAGACCATCGTAACCCCGACCGCGGCGGCGGCGTCCTCGGAACCTTTCTTCACCACCGACCAGAACACCCCGTCATCGCTATGGGTGACCATGTGGAAAGTCAAGTCGGTACCCTGAACCAAAGTCACCGTCGTGGCGGGTCCACCAGCCGCGGTGGTGGCTGGGCCACCGGCCGCCGTGGTGGGAGCAGCGGGAGCTGCGGTGGTGGCACCACCACCGGCCTGACACGCAGCCACCAGCAGCACCAGTGCCGCCGCCAGTGTCAATCGACCGAAACGCCTCATAAAGCCTCCTCCTCGAGTCATACGCGACGTCATGTCAAGCATT
The DNA here is from genome assembly GCA_052390035.1 of Actinomycetota bacterium. Lineage (GTDB taxonomy): Bacteria > Actinomycetota > Acidimicrobiia > Spongiisociales > ZC4RG35 > JBQTHI01. The sequence continues at coordinate 11,429 of JBQTHI010000089.1, forward strand.
GGAGTGTCCCCGATTTGGAACGCTCCAATATTGTCCGGGTACGATAGTGACGTGAGCGATCGAGCGTCAACTGAACGGCTGCAGACCCCCCTTGACACGCTCGCCAACCTCGATTTACGGTGCACCTTGGAACGTTCCATCGACTGCCCACAACGAGAGGCGGATGTGAGACTGCCTACATGAGGCTAGGGGTGATTGGAGCAGGCCGGATCGGGGCCAACCACGCCCGCATCCTCGGCGAAATGCCGGCGGTCGACGCAATGATGATCGCCGACGTCGTCCCCGAACGAGCCCAACAGCTCGCCGGATCTCTGGCCAGGTGCACCGCCGTCGACCTGGATGAAATCTTGGACCGTAGTGATGCCATCTTGATCGCCTCGTCGACCGACACTCATGCCTTCTGGCTGAAACGGGCCGCGGAGGCAGGGCTCCCGGTCTTTTGTGAGAAGCCCATCGCCCTCGACCTAGTGAGCACAATCGAAGCAGTCGCTGCCGTCGAAGCGGCTGCGATCACGGTGCAGATGGGATTTCAGCGCCGCTATGACCCCGCCATTCGCACCATCCGAAGCCGGGTCGAGCGCGGAGAGCTGGGAACTCCGTTCCTCGTTCGTTCTCAGACCCACGATCCGGCTCCGCCCCCTCTCGACTACATACCCACCTCGGGGGGAATATTCAAGGACTGTTTGATCCACGACATCGACGCGGTCAGGTATGTGACCGGACAGGAAATCGTCTCGGTGGCGGCCTTCGCCAGCGACACTGGCCACGCCGATATCGCCCGGCACGGCGATCACGGTACGGCGGCCGCCATGCTGCTGATGTCAGGAGGAACTCTCGGTCAGATTTCGGGGTTGCGGCTCGACCCTGCCGGATACGACGTCCGGCTCGAGGTTTTTGGATCGGTGCAGGCCCTGGCCGCCGGTTGGAGCCATCGAACCCCGATCGTCTCAACCGAACCCGGGGTTGAATTCCCGACCGACCCGATCATGACCTTCTGGGATCGGTTCGATCTTGCGTATCGGGCCGAGCTGGAAGCTTTCTTGCGGGTGGTGACTGGCTCGGAAGCGTCGGCCTGCAGCCCCCGTGACGCCCTCGAGGACCTCCGGGCTGCTATCGCCTGTGATCGCTCGCTGGCCGAGGGCCGGTCGGTGCTGATCGAGGAGATCAAGTGATCGGACAAACGAACGCCGACCCCGGCCGGCCCGCCGGCTGGCTATCGAATCTGCTCAGCCGAGTGGCGGGAGCGCCCATCACCTGGGGGGTCGATGGGTCGCCAGGATGGGGTCACCTGATGCACCCTGACCGCGTGCTGACCGAGATGGTCGAAACCGGGCTCCACGCCACCGAGTTGGGCCCCGACGGCTATCTACCGAGAGATCCCGGCCGACTCCGTGATTACCTGTCGCGTTTTGAGATGCAGATCGTCGGCGGCTTCGTCCCGGCCCTCCTCTACCGACCCGATCGACTGGAAGCGGAGTTGGACTATGTGAGGAGGGCCTCCAAGCAGCTGGCGGCGACCGGTGCCCGGACTTTGGTGCTGGGACCTTCGACCGACCACAGTGGGTACGACTCTTCGTCGGAGCTGACCGAAGACGAGTGGATTCGTTTTGGGGAAGGTCTGAAACGTCTCGACCAGATCTCACAGGATCACGGTCTGGCGACTGCGGTTCATCCCCACTGGGGCATGGCGATCGAACGACCGGCACAGATCGATCGTTTCCTCGAGTCGACATCGGTCGGACTGTGCCTCGACACCGGCCATGTGTTTCTCGGCGGCGGTGACCCGGTGCATGTCGCCAGGCACGCCTCGGGAAGGGTGATACATGTACATCTCAAGGATGTCGACGCCGCCTGGGCCGAGCGGGTGAGGTCCGGTCACACCCCGTTCCGTCAGGCCGTGATCGAGGGAATGTTCGTTCCATTGGGCAAGGGTGCCGTGGACATACACGGTGTTATCGGCGTGCTGGAGCAGGCTGGTTACGGCGGTTGGTACGTGCTCGAGCAGGATGTTTCTCTCCGGGTGGAACCGGATCCGGGGTTGGGACCAAGGGCGGATGCCGAGGCCAGTATCGAGTTCCTTTCTCGGTTGTCACCGACCTGGCTGCCAAGCGAGCGGCCCAAGTGACCAACCCGGTCTGGTTTGAGCGAAGAGTCACCCCAGAGCTGGCAACGGAGGTCGGTCCGGAAATCGAGGTGCTTGGCCCCGGCACGGGGGCGGATCCGATGGCAGGGATAGAGCAAGCCCACGGGATCATGGCCTCGGTGCTGACCTACGACGGGCCTGCGATGGATCGGGCCCCGAGGGCCGTCGTGATCGCCCGGACCGGCATCGGCTACGACCGGGTCGACATCGAGGCTGCAACCAGCCGCGGGATCGCGGTGTGCAACACGCCGGACGCCCCCACCACCTCGACCGCCGAACACACGGTGGCGCTGATGCTCGCTGTGGCCAAACAGATAGTCGCGGCAAGTGATCGGCTCCGGAGAGGCGAGGACGACCTCTATACACGCCATGTGGCGATCGAACTGGCCGGAAGGACCCTTGGGCTGGTCGGCCTGGGAAGGATCGGACGAAAGGTTGCTCAGCTGGCCGCCGGGATCGGGATGGAGGTGATCGCCTACGACCCATGGGCCGCCCCTGATCGGATCAATGTTGCTGATGGGATCAAAGTCATTGGGACGCCGACCATTGACGAGCTGCTGGCGAGGGCAGATGTGGTTTCGGTACACGTCCCGCTCACCACCGACACCCACCACCTCTTCGACCGGTCCAGATTCGAAGCGATGCGTCCCGGTAGCTTGTTCATCAACACGTCTAGAGGCGGGGTGGTCGATCAGCTTGCCTTGCTGGAAGCGCTCGAGTCAGGGCGATTGAGCGGAGCCGGTCTCGACGTCACCGACCCCGAACCGCTCCCCAGCGATCACCCGCTTCTTCAAAGGTCCGACGTCATTATCACGCCGCACATCGCAACAGGCACGGTCGAAGCCAGACGGGGAATTTTCCGGTCGGCTCTGACGCAGGTGACCGCCGTTCTGGCCGGAGCCCGCCCACCGCATCTGGTCAATAAAGAGGTGTGGCCCCGCCTTCGAAAACTGGCGAAATGACCGGAGTCGCCGAACTTCGAATCGGCCTGGTCGGTTTTGGATGGATGGGACAGGCCCACTCCCGGTCCTACCGCAGCATTCCGGTCTACTTTCCCGATGCGGGCATTCGCCCCCGCCTGGTAGGAGTCGCCGACAGCATCCCTGCCCGGCTCGAGCTGGCGACCAGCACCTTCGGCTATGAAAGCGGCACGGAGGACTGGAGGACGCTGGTCGAAAGAGCGGACATCGACATCATTGACATCACGGCGCCCAACGCCATGCACGAGCAGATCGCCACGATCGCCGCCTCCGCGGGGAAACACGTCTTTTGCGAGAAACCGGTCGGGATCACCCCAGAAGCCACTGCCAAGATCGAAGCTGCGGGCCGGGCGGCCGGAGTCATCACCGGGTGCGGCTACAACTACCGATGGGCGCCGATGGTCCGTTACACGAAGGAGTTGCTCGAACAAGGTCGTTTCGGCGATCTCACCCACTATCGCGGCCGGTTCTTCACCATGTATGGGCGCGATCGTCTCGGCCTGCTCTCCTGGCGATTCCTCCAGGAGAAGGGGGGCTACGGGGCCCTTACCGACATCATGAGCCACACCGTCGATCTAGCCCTCCACCTGGCTGGCCCGATCCGGCGGGTGGTTTCGGTCAAGGAAACCTTCGTCAAGGAGCGCCCTCTGCCCACCTCGGGTCAGGGGACCCACTACGACCGCGGGCATCCCGAGGATCCGACCGGATCGGTGACTAACGAGGACTATGTGGGTGCCCTGGTTGAGTTCGAGAACACAGCCCGGGGAACCCTGGAGGCCGACCGCTCGATCTTCGGTCCGCAGAGCTCAATGGCTTTTGAGCTCAACGGCTCCAAGGGAGCGGCCTCCTGGGACCATGAAAAGCTCAACCAGCTCAAGCTCTACCTGGCCGAGGAGCAGCCCAACGATGGGTTCATCGAGGTGCTGGCGGGCGACGCCTTTCCAAGGCAGGGCAACATGGTCCCGGGCGGTGGCAACTCCCTCGGCTATGAGGACATGAAGATCATCGAAGCCTTGGAGTATTTGACAGCCGTGGCGGAGGGACGTCCGTTTCATCCCGGTTTCGAGGACGCCCTGGCGGTGGCATCCGTCCTCCAGACTATGACCCGATCCTGGATGAGCGGTCGATGGGAAGAGGTACGTTCAGTGACCGTCACCGGCTGAGATGCTCGAGAACGCCGCCAAATCGAAGCTTCGCCGGGGCGAAACGGTGGTGGGCTGTTTCGTCCGGTACTCAGATCCCAGCCTGACCGAATTCATCTCGATGCAGGGATGGGACTTTCTGATCTTCGATGCCGAACATGGGACTCTTGAGCCACGGGAGGTCGAGGACCTATGCCGGGCGGCCGAGCTGCGGGGAGCAACGCCGATCGCCCGGGTCCCCTCGAATCAGCCGCATCTGCTGCTTCGTTACCTCGACACCGGCATTCAGGGAGTCCATGTGCCTTGGGTCAACACCGCAACCGAGGCGGCGGCGGCGGTGGCGGGTGTGAAATACGGACCGACGGGAGTCCGAGGACTGGCCGGCACCCGCGCCTCCGACTGGGGCATGTCGGGCGCCCTCAACGAATACACCGAGTTCGCTAACCGGGAGACCTTGCTCGTCATCCACATCGAAACCGAACAAGCGGTGGCGGCGATCGATGACTACCTGGCCATTGACGGGATCGACGTGTTGTTCATGGGGCCTACCGACCTCTCCCAGTCGATCGGGGTCACCGGGCAGATCCATCACCCGCGAGTACGGGCGGCGATGGAGCAAGTTGCCTCCGCTGTAGTCGGATCCGACAAAGCCCTGGGTCTGTTTGCCGGGACCGTGGAAATGGCCCGGGAATGGCAGGAGCGGGGAGCCCGATACATCGCCACCGGCACCGACGGCTTCCTCCGTAACGGGATGTCGGGCTATCTGAATGGGGTTAGACAGTGACCGAGCAGCGCTTTGGCGACCAGGTGGCCTTGGTCACCGGCAGCACCCAGGGGATTGGCGAGGCCACAGCTCGCCGCCTAGTGGCGGAAGGAGTCAGAGGAATCGTCATCTGTGGCCGCAACACCGAGCGGGGCGAGGCGGTGACGGCCAGCCTGGCGTCCCCGACCACCGATGCTCTCTTCGTCCCGGTCGATCTGGCCGAAGCCGACAGCTGTCGGGAACTGATCGCCGCCGCCGACCAGCGGTTCGGACGGATCGACGTACTCATCAATGCCGCCGGCCTTTCGACCAGAGGGACGATCATCGACACCACCATCGAGTTGTGGGACCGGCTGATGGCCGTCAACGCCAGGGCACCCTTCCTGCTGATGCAAGGAGCCATCGCCATCATGCGGAGGGAAGGGATAGCTGGAACGATCGTCAACGTTGGTTCGGTGGCCTCCTACGGGAGTGTGCCCTACCTCACCCCCTATACAGCCTCCAAGGGGGCGCTCATGAGCCTCAGCCGCAACGTCGCCTATTCGGTCATGTGGGACAGGATCAGGGTCAACCACCTCAATCCCGGGTGGATGGACACGCCGGGCGAGGACGGAATCCAGCGAAGGTTCCATTCCGGTGGGGACGATTGGCTGGCAGCGGCCGAGGCAAGCAGACCTTTTGGCCGGTTGATCAAACCGGAAGAACTGGCCGGTGTTATCGCCTTTCTGGCGTCGGCCGACTCGGGGATGATGACCGGGGCGGTCATCGAATTTGACCAGTCCGTGCGAGGGGCGGGACCACAGGCCACCCCTGCCCCCGAAGAGACCCCGCGGTGATGGCGGCGTCATGATCACCCGGGCGTCTCGCTCGGACCGGGTCCTGGTACCCCACGTCGACGATGTGGCCTGCTCGCATAGTGCCAACCGGGCGATGATCGAACTTGGTCGGGCCGGGGCCGTCACATGCGGGTCGGTCATGGTCCCCCCGTCCTGGTTCCCCGAGCTTTCCCGATCACCCAACCTGTCCGAATTCGACCTCGGGATCCATCTCACCCTTACCTCAGAGTCGGCCGCCTTTCGATGGAGACCAATCTCCACCACGAGCCCCGCCTCGGGTTTGATCGACGACGCCGGCTACATGTGGTCAACCGTCTCCGCCCTTCGGAGGCGTGCCCATCCCGAGGCGGTGGAGACCGAATTGCGGGCCCAGATCGATCGGGGGCTGGCGGCGGGAATCGACGTCACCCACCTCGATCATCACATGGGAGCGGCTCTCGCTCCCGAGTTCGTCGATGTCACCGTCCAGATTGCCGTGGATTACCGACTTCCTCTGTTCTTTCCCACGAATCTGGCGGGATTTCTCGACTCCCTGGAAATGGGAACGGTGGCGGTTGCCGACTTGTCCCGTGCCAGAGCCATGGCGGAACCATGGGCGATCGGCGACACCTTCCTGATGGGACTGAGCTATCAGTCCGAGCCCGATCCGGCCGACACCTTCCGGCGACTCCTCAACGACCTGGGTCCGGGCATCACTTACCTGTCCCTCCACTGCTCAAGTCCTGGGGACATCGAGCAAATCCATCCAAACGATGCCGCCTGGCGGATCGGTGAATACCGCCTGTTCTCGGATCCGGAATTCACGGGATGGCTCCAAGGGATCGGAGTGAAGATTACGGGCATGCGGGGCTTCCGCGACCGGACCCGCGCCTCAGGCTGAAGGCTGGCTCAGACCTCGACCCACCGACCCGAGATCGCCGAGCGTTGCACTGCCAACCCGATCGAAACGGCTCGGTTGCTGGCCTCCGCACCCGGTATCTCGGTGGGTCCTCCCCCGACAGCCGAGGCGAAGGCCAACGCCTGCCCGGCAATCCCGGCGACGGTTACGTCCTCGACCTCTGAACCTGCCACCACCTCGATCCCATCACGAGTCGCCAGGCGGGCACGGCCGGTGGGGAGGCTGTCGATGAAGATCGCTCCTTCCGATCCGAGAATCTCGGTACGCACGTCGTCGCCATAGCGGCCGTTGCGGGACAAGTCGACCGCCGCCGCCGCCCCCCCGGTCAGATCGATAAGCGCCGCCAGATTGTCGACGTCCCCCACGGCGCCTAACGCCTCGTCCACGATCGCCAGATTTCGAGCCAGGACCCGTTCCACCCGACAGCCCGTCAGCCATTCGGCCAGGTCGTATTCGTGAACGCCGCAGTCGATCGCCAGTCCTCCGCTCACCGCGGGGTCGCAGAATTCGGGCGGTGGAGGATCGGCGTCCCACTGGGAGAGACGGACCAGCACCGGTCGTCCGATGGTTCCCCGTTCCACTACTGCCTTGGCGTGTCGCCAGGGAGGGGAGAAACGACGCCAGAACCCGACCTGCAGGATCCGACCGAGCGCAGCAGCCTTGGCGCCCAGAGCGGCACCGGCCTGAACGTCAAGGGCGAGGGGCTTCTCACACAAAACGTGGGCCCCGTTCTCTAGAGCCTTGGCCACGATCGCCGGATGAGTGGGGGTGGGAGTGGCGATGAGCCACCCGTCGGGGTGATACAAATCTTGCAGATGCTCGACTGAATCGAGCGCGGCCGCGGCGGCTTCGGTCGCCACCCGGTTGGCTTGATCGATTCTCTGGTCGACCACCGCGACGACGGAGATCCCATCCATGCGACTGAGGGTTCGGGCATGGAAGGCACCCATCCGGCCCGCTCCAACGACGGCCAATCTGACGGGGGCAGCCACCTCCGAAAGTTAACTGGTCAGGTCTTCGCCCCAGAAATGGGTTCCCAGATCAGGTTGGTCGCCGCCGCCGGCCATGACACCGACACGATCTGGCCGGATCCGATCGGGAGGCGCGACCCCGGTCCCAGATTCTTGTCCCGGACGGTCAAGACCGTCCCCTCCTCGAGGCCGACCCGGTAGAGGATGTCGTTGCCCACGAACACGACGTCCTCCAAACGCCCGGTTGTGGTGTTGTCTGCCAGATCCGGCGAACCAAGTCGCAGACGTTCGGGTCGAATCATCACCGCCACCGATACTCCGGGCGTGATCTTGCCATCGACCTTGGCCCGGATCACACCGACTCCGGGGACCGCAACCTCGGCGACATCATCGGCCAAAGAGGTGACCGTTCCTTGCAGGAAGTTGCTCGACCCGATGAAGTCGGCAACGAATCGACTCTCCGGCCGATCGTAGAGCCCGGCCGGTGCGTCGACCTGCAACACCCGCCCGAGGTTCATCACCGCCACCCGGTCCGACATGGTCAACGCCTCCTCTTGATCGTGGGTGACGTAGACAAAAGTGATGCCCACTTCTCGTTGGAGTCGTTTGAGTTCGAACTGCATCTCTTTACGGAGCTTCTGATCGAGGGCACCCAGCGGCTCGTCGAGCAGGAGAACGGCGGGTTGGTTGACCAGAGCCCGTGCCAGGGCGACCCGTTGCTGCTGCCCTCCCGAGAGCTGACGCGGTTTGCGACGGGCCATGGCATCGAGCTGAACCATGGCTAGCGCCTCGCCTGCCCGCTTCTTGACCTCGGCATCGGCGACCCCTTTGACCCGCAGCCCAAAGGCAACGTTCTCGGCAACTGTCAGGTGCGGGAATAGCGCATAACTCTGAAACACCAGGTTCACGTTGCGACGTTGGGCCGGCACCGAGGTCATGTCTCTTCCGTCAATTCGAAGAATCCCGGTGGTTGGGAACTCGAAACCGGCGATCATCCGCAAGGTGGTCGTCTTGCCGCACCCTGATGGGCCGAGCAAAGAGAAGAACTCTCCCTGTCCAATCTCAAGGTCGATGGCTTCCACCGCCACCACTTCTCCAAAGCTCTTGCTTACTCCCACAAATTCGACGGCTGGAGGCGTCGTCATGGCCGTTCGTTCCGCACTCGCACCCGGGTTAGGCGCTCGGCGAGCAACACCAACGCCACCGAGGCGGCCATCACGGTGGTCGCCAGCGCCACCACCTGAGGAAAGCGATTGGCAAAACGGACCTGCCCGAAAATGAACACCGGAAGGGTGGGCTCACGTCCGACCGTGAAAGAGGCGAGCACAAACTCATCGAACGAGACCGTGAATGCCACGAGCCACGCGGCGAACATCGCCGGGGCAATTAGAGGAAGGACAACCCGTCGCAGCAGATACGGATATGAGGCGCCCAAATCGCGTGCTGCTTCCTCCAGGCTGGGATCGAAGCCGACCAGGCGGGCAGCGACGATCAGCGTTGTGTAAGGAATCGCCACCACCACGTGGGCCGTGGCCACGGTCAACAACGAACGGCTCACGTCGAGCACCGCAAAGAGCACCAGCAGCGCCACGCCCAGAATCAGGAACGGGACCAGGAGCGGCATCAGGGTTAACACTGCGAACACGGTCTTTCCCGGGAAACGGAAGCGAACCAGGGCGATGGCAGCCAGAGTCCCCAGGGCAGTCGCAAGGGTGCTCGCTCCGACAGCCACGACCGCACTGTTGCGTACGGCTGCCAGCAGCTGCGAGTTCGACAACATCCCTTCGTACCATCTGGACGTCAATCCTTTCAAGGGAAAGGCGAGCGCCGTTCCGTCGTTCAACGAGAAGAGGAACAGGATCCCGAGCGGGAGATAGAGCAACAGCGCCAATCCGACGTAGTAGGCCGGCAGCAGCCTGCCCTGGCGCTTCACGACGATCCTTCGATCAGCCGCCGAAGACCGACCAATCTGGCCGCCACCCCCACGATGATCAGGACGAGGGCAAGCATGACGAGAGCCATCGCCGAGCCCAGAGGCCAGTTGACTCCATCACCGAAGAAAAGTTCGACGACGTTGCCAAACAAGACGCCCCTGGTACCTCCGACCAGAAGCGGGGCCACGTATTCGCCGACGGTCGGGATGAAGACCATGACGAAGGCCGCCAGGACACCGGGAGCGCTCAGGGGAAGGGTCACTTTGAAGAATGACTGACGTCGTTCGGCGCCGAGGTCGGCAGCCGCCTCCAGCAACGTCCGATCGATCCTGAGGAGAGCGGCATAGATTGGTAGGGCGACGAAGGGCAGCCAGGCATAGATCAGGGTCACCACGACCGCCGTCCGGCTGTAGAGCAGCACCGGAGACGGTTCGGTCGACACCCCGATGAACGACAAGAAATTGTTAAGGGCCCCGTTCGATCCGAGGATGATCTTCCAGGCGATCGTCCGCAGTAGATAACTGGTCCAAAACGGAAGGATGATCAAGGTGAGAAGCAGCCCGGCCGAACGCCGGACCCGAAATGCCAGGAAGTAAGCAACCGGGTAGGCAAGGACACAGGTGGCGAATGCCACCAGCAACGACACCCGGACCGAGGTCCACAGGAGTGGGAGGTAGGTGCCCCCTCCGATGATGTTCCGATAGTGATCGAGAGTCGGGACCCAGCCCCAGGCCAATGGTCCCCCCCGTAAGTCGGGCCGGAAGCTGGTGATGATCATCATCGCCACCGGCACAACAAAAAAGACGACGAGGAACAGGACCGGGCCGGCAATGACCGCCCGCCACGTGCCGGGACGGCGAGCGATTAGCCCCTTCTCCCTAGACGGAGATCTTTTCAGCCTGCTGCCTTCACCTCCGCCCATAGTTCCACGTAATTGGCGTGGGTATCGAGCGAAATCGGAACGGTGAAGTTGGTCCGGTCAAGAATTGAAGGGTCATCGAGAGACAGGGCGGTGATCAGGTTCGCATCCTCGACCACCGAAAAGTACTCCGGAACGACGTGCCCATAGGCGTAGTCGACCAGCAGATGGGTCG
>JBQTHI010000090.1:0-2033 GCA_052390035.1 Actinomycetota bacterium
GAAGGCACGCCAACCCCGACGACGCCGGAGCGGTCTGTGAGCTGATCAGAAACACGGTCCACGAGATGGCGGGCGAGGAGGGAACGATGGTCAGGATCCTCTACGGCGGGTCGGTCAACGCCGGCAACATCAAGGGGTTCATGGCGAAACGGCATATCGATGGGGCGCTGGTCGGAGGGGCCTCCCTCGACCCCGACGGCTTCGCCGCCGTGTGTCGCTACTGGATATGACCGCCGACTTACGTCACATCGAGAGCTCTCGCCGCCTCGACGCCGCCTTCGCCTTCGACGCCGACTTCACCGCGGCGGGGATCGAGACTGTGGGATAGCGTGCGCCTGGTCCTGCTCCGCCACGGTGAATCCACCTGGAACCGGGAAAACCGCTTCACCGGGTGGACAGACGTCGATCTGACCGAAAAGGGAGTGGCAGAGGCAAAAGAGGCGGCACGGTTGATGGCCGCCGAGCGGTTTCGTTTCGGCCTCCTCCACACCTCGGTGTTGTTGCGGGCCACCCGTACTGCTGAGGTGGCACTGGCCGAGATGGGGCTCCACTGGATACCGGTGACCCGCCACTGGCGGCTCAACGAAAGGCATTACGGCGCATTGCAAGGGCTCAACAAAAAGGAGACGGCCGAGCGTCACGGGGCCGAGCAAGTCAAGTTGTGGCGGCGCAGCTACGAGATCCCGCCACCACCGCTCGAGCCGAGCGACGAACGCCACCCCCGCCACGACCCTCGCTACGACGATCTGCCCCCCGAGCTGCTGCCCTCCACCGAATGCCTAAGGGACGTGGTCGAGCGGGTGCTGCCCTACTGGTATGACTTCATCGTCTCCGACCTGCGGGCTGGACGCCGGCCCCTGGTGGTCGCCCATGGCAACAGCCTGCGGGCCCTGGTCAAACACCTCGACGGCCTGACCGATGAGGAAGTGGTCGAACTCAACATCCCCACCGGAATCCCCCTGGTGTATCAGCTCGATGACAACATGGCCAAGGTGTCGAGCCGCTACCTGGGCGACGCCGAGGCTGCGGCAGCGGCGGCCGAGGCGGTGGCCCGCCAGGCCGGTTGACGGTGGCTCGCCTCCGCTTGATCGTCACCGGCGGGATCGGGGTCGGCAAAAGCGAGGTCGTGAAGGCGTGGGGGCGGTCGGGAGTGATTGCGGTGCTGGCCGACCGGCTTGGCCATGAGGTGCTGGAAGACGAGGCTTTCACCGCGGTTCGGGTTCGCTGGCCCCAAGTGGTGGAGGGGCGGCGGGTCGATCGAAGAGCCCTGGCCGACATCGTCTTCGCCGATCGGACCGAGCTGGCCGTGTTGGAAGGATTGGTTCACCCAGATGTAGCCCGGCGGATCGGAGAAGCCGTCTCCGAGGCGGGCGTTGGCGACGTGGCGCTTGAGCTGAGCGTTCCCAAGGTCATGGACCCGACGGGATGGACGGTGGTGGTGGTCGACGCCATTCCCGACGTCCGGCTGAGCCGGCTCCGTGGGCGCGGCATGACCCTCGAAGACGTCGAACGTCGAATGGCGGCCCAGCCAAGCCGGGCCGACTGGCTCTCGCTGGCCGATTACGTGGTCGACAACTCCGGCGACCTTGCGACCCTGGAGGAACAAGTCGGACGTCTCCTCGCCCACTTGCGGCGGGATCACGCCGAACAGAAGGTAGAATAAGGGTTATCCCATGCAGGTCGTAACCATCATCGTCGTGGTCTTCCACGTCATTTTCTCGCTGGCAATGGTCGCCTTGATCCTTCTCCACGCCGGGCGGGGAGGCGGGCTCTCCGACATGTTCGGCGGGGGCTTCGGCCCAGCGAGCATGCGCGGGTCGACTGTCGTTGAGCGCAACCTCGACCGTCTCACAGTCGTCGCGGGGGTCCTCTTTGCGGTCACCACCGTGACCCTCACCCTTCTGCTCAGCTAGATGTGCCGGGATATAATCCCGGTCCCCCCTCTGTCGGAGTGGCGGAATAGGCAGACGCGCTAGGTTGAGGGCCTAGTGCCCACATAGGGCGTGGGGGTTCAAGTCCCCCCTCCGACACCA
>JBQTHI010000091.1:0-5500 GCA_052390035.1 Actinomycetota bacterium
TATGACAGCGACGATCTAGCCGCCATCCGCGGCCAAACCCGCCGCTTCGTCGACGAGCAGGTCCTTCCCCGGGCCGACCGGTGGGAGGAACAAGGTGTCGTCCCCCGGGAAGTGCTCCGCAAGATGGGGGAGATCGGCTTTTTTGGACTGAGAGTGCCGGAGGAGTATGGAGGCGTCGGATTCGGCGCCCTGGCCACGGTGGCGTTCGCCGAGGAATTGGGACGGTCGACCTACGGCGGATTCACCATCACCGCGCTGGTCCACACCGACCTGGCCATGCCCTATCTCCTCAACTTCGGGTCGGACGAGCAGAAAAAGCGCTGGCTTCCCGACATGATCACCGGAGCAACGTTGACCGCGATCGCGGTCACCGAACCAGATGCCGGCTCAGACGTTGCCGCCATCCGCACCAGGGCGACCAAGGACGGCGAGGGCTGGGTGATCAGCGGGTCCAAGATGTTCATCACCAATGGCGGCATTGCCGACCTGGTGTTTGTGGCGGCAAAGACCAGCCCCGAGGGCAAGGGTTCCCGGACCTTGTCCATTCTCGCCGTTCCGAAAGGCACCCCCGGGTTCACGGTGAGCCGGGCGCTCCCCAAGATGGGCTGGCACTGCTCTGACACAGCCGAGCTCTCATTCGCCGATTGTTGGGTTCCCGCCGACCATCTTGTTGGGGAAGAGAATCAGGGCTTCTACTACATCATGGAGAACTTCCAGAACGAAAGAGTGGCGATCGCCGCCCAAGCCATTGGCGAGGCGTCGCGGGCCCTGGAGATCACCGTCAAACACACCAAACAACGGCGAGCTTTTGGTCACCCCCTGTTCGACAAGCAGGCGGTCCGCCAGCGCCTGGCGATGGATGCTGCTCGGCTCGAGGCAGGCCGCCAACTGGTCTATCACGCAGCTTGGTTGATGGAGCAAGGCCATGACGCGGTTAAGGAAGTGTCCATGGTCAAGGCCCACATCGGCGAGTTGGTTAATGACGTTCTCTACGATTGCGTACAGTTCCACGGAGGGATGGGCTTTATCACCGAAACGGCCGTGGAGCGCCTGTATCGTGATGTACGCATCCACTCGATTGGGGGAGGCGCCACTGAGGTGATGCTCGACGAGATCGCCAAGCGCCTATAAGCCCGGAGAGACTCTTTGCCTGGCGGCGGCGAGCTCGGTGTCTTCCAGCGGGTGGACATAGAGGTCATAGGCCATCCACATCGTCTGAGCCCATGAATACCCGATAGCCGGGGTAAGACCGGCGATGGCAGCCACGGTGATCGTGACTGCTGTCCACGGAACTTCCGGCCAGGTGAGCCACAACGCCAGCCCGAAGGTGGCAAAGAGGGCGAAGATCGCCATAACGGTTGCAAAGATCATCGCTCCGACCCAGTAGCCCGGCTCCCTCTCGAATCTGTGACCGCAGGTCGGGCAGTGAGCCAAAAGCCTCCACAGACCGATAAAGATGTTGGGGGCGCCGCAGTTGGGACATCTCCGGCCAATGGCTCGTCTGAGCAGCGTGCCCGCTGACCGCATCGGCGGCCCTTTTTCGGCCATGTCAGTGAGACTAGGTACCGTTGAGGGCATGCCAGGCAACTCATTGGGGGACATGCGGGTGGACTACAGCAGTGCTCCGCTCGACCTGGCAGACCTCGATCCCGATCCGCTCATCCAATTCGAACGGTGGCTCAGCACAGCTATGGAGGCGGCGATCGAGGAACCCAACGCCTTCGTGCTGGCCACGGTGGACGACCGCCAGCGCCCTAGTGCCAGAGCGGTGCTACTCAAAGCCGTCGGCCCCGAGGGATTCACTTTCTACACCAACTATCAAAGCCGGAAGGCGGCCGAACTGGCTGCCCGCCCTTTCGCCTCGGCGGTATTTGTGTGGATTCCCCTCCACCGGCAGGTGAGAATCGAAGGGCGGGTGGTGATGGCCGACCCGGCCACCTCGGACGCCTACTTCGCAGCCCGACCCCCCGAGGCCAGGTTGGCGGCCGCAGCCTCCCCACAGAGCCAGGTAGTGGCCAACCGCGAGGAGCTGGACCGCCGACTTGAAGAGATCCGGCTTCGTCATCCAGATGGCAACGTGCCTCGCCCCGATCACTGGGGCGGCTATGTGCTGACCCCTGACTACTACGAGTTCTGGCAGGGCCGAGAGGCCCGTTTCCACGACCGGTTCCGCTACACCCCGGACGAGGAGGGGTGGCGTATCGAAAGGCTCGCTCCGTGAGGCTCCGGGTGATCGGCTCGTCAGGCACATTTCCTGCTCCGGGGCGACCCGCCGCCGGGTACTTAATCGAACAGGGCAAGACGAGGGTGTGGTGCGACGCCGGGCCCGGCACTTTCGTCGGGCTCCCCATGAATCCCGACCTGGTCGATGCGATAGTCGTTTCTCACCAACACCCCGACCATTGCATCGACCTGCTCACCGCCTTCCACGCCTTCCGCTACCGACCCGAGCCGAGACTGGGCGTGCCCGTTTATTCGCCGCCCGAAGTCGTCGAGAAGCTGCGCGGTTTTGTCGAAACGCATGACAACACCGAGCTAAGTCTGACTTTCGACTTCCGATCGGTGGGTGACGGGGACACTGCTGAGATCGGCGAGTTAGGAGTTGCGTTCAGATCCTCGGACCATTCGGTGCCGACTGTCGCCATGCGGTGGGAGGCCAACGGGAAGGTGCTGGCCTACAGCGCCGACACGGGCCCGGCCGGTGACTGGATGAAGGTGGCGGAAAAGGCCGATCTATTTCTCTGCGAGGCGAGTTATCAGGGAGCTGCCGAAGACCACCCTTACCCCCATCACCTCACCGCCGCCGAGGCCGGTCGGATCGCCCGTGCGCAGGGAGCACGCCGTTTGATGTTGACGCATATACCTCCTTACCTCGACGTCTCACGCTCGGTCTTCGAAGCCGAGTCGACGTTCGACCGGCCGGTCGAGATAGCGGTTCCGGGAATGACCAGGAAGGTGTGAAATGGCCCGCGATCGCGGCGCAGACGAGCTGAGGCCGGTTCGGCTTCAAATGGGCTTCACCGACATGACTCCCGGATCGGTGCTCATCGAAATGGGCCGGACCCGAGTGTTGTGCACGGCAGCAATCGAAGAGGAAGTGCCTCGATGGATGCGTGACACCGGCAAAGGTTGGGTCACCGCCGAATACGGCATGCTCCCCGGCTCCTCATCCGAACGCATCGGCCGCGACCAATATCAGAAAGGGCGCGCGCTGGAAATCTCCAGGCTGATTGGACGGGCCCTCCGCTCGGTGATCGACCTCAAGGCGATGGGCGAAAAGATGGTCCGGGTCGACTGTGACGTGCTCCAGGCCGATGGAGGTACCCGCACTGCGTCTATCACGGGCGCCTGGGTGGCCTTGCACGATGCATTGAACGATGGGGTGAGTCGGGGACTGGTCGCCCGTAATCCGATCATTGATGAGGTGGCGGCTATCTCTGTGGGAATAGTTGAGGGGGAATTGCTGATCGATCTTGAATACGACGATGACGTGAGGGCCGAGGTCGATATGAACGTCGTAATGTCGGGTAGGGGTCTGCTGGTCGAGGTCCAAGGCACCGCGGAAGGAGCTCCTTTCACTCGCGATGAGCTCGATCGGATGCTCGATCTCGCCGGCAAAGGCATCGGCGAGCTGGTGGATGCCCAAAGGCGGGCGGTCGAGGCTTGATTCCGAGGGTGGTGGTGGCGTCGAAGAATCCGGACAAGATCGCCGAGATCGAGTCGGTGCTGGTCGCCATCGGTGCAGTCGGCGAAATCGCCAGAGGCCTCGACTGGCCGGATGTGGAGGAAACCGGAGAAACCCTGGAGGAGAACGCCTTGCTAAAAGCCCGGGCGGTGGCGGCGGCGACCGGGCTTCCGGCCCTCGCCGACGACACCGGCCTTGAAGTCGATGCGTTGGACGGAGCACCCGGGGTCAAGACCGCCCGTTTCGCCGGCACCGAGGCGAGTTATTCCGACAACGTGGAGAGGCTCCTCGATCGGCTACGTGGTTCGCAGGCGCGGTCGGCGGTGTTTCGGACGGTGGTGGCCATCACCTGGCCCGACGGTAGGGAGGTGATCGCCGAGGGCCGGCTTCTGGGCCGGATCACCGAATTCCCTCGCGGACAGGAAGGTTTCGGCTACGACCCGGTGTTCGAAGTCGACGGGCGGACACTGGCCGAAATCGGAGCCGAGGAGAAGAACCGGATGTCCCATCGGGCCAGGGCCCTTCGCAGGCTGATCGAGGTGCTGTCAAGCTAGAAGTCGGCCGCCGGGCGCCATCGAGGCAAAAGGCCGGAATCCGTCTGCGCCTTCAGGCTGGCGGGTCTGGAGCAATAGCGGGTCCGGAGTCGGCGATCCGGTCGGCCAGGGTGGCGAGCATGGCCATCGCCACTTCGGGCCGCTCCTCCAGGATCGCCTGAAACTCATCGGCCACCAGCACAAGGGCTCCCACGCCCGATGCCCCTGCGACCACATCTGCCGACCGCGGCTGGCGTCGAAGGAGGGCAAGCTCTCCCACGGGTTGGCCAACGCCATAGGTGCGGATCAACCCACCGTCCGGCAGTCGAACCGCAACGTCACCGGCGACGATGAGGAGCATCTCGCCTCCGGGTTCACCTGCCCGGTAGATGATCTCGTCGGGCTGGTAACGCCGCTCGATCGTGACCTGAGCGATCCGTTCGAGGTCCTCGGGATCGATATCCGAGAACATGTGAACACGTTGCAGGGCCAGGACCCGGTCGATGAGCCCGAGATGGTTGGTGGTGTCCATTGGCGGTGACTTCCATCTTGACACGGCGTCTCCCATCAATCCGGATGGGTCGCGCACAGAGCCGGCCATCGCAAGCAGCGAGTCGAGGTCGTCGACCAGATCGTCGACCGAACAGCGGGTGGCCAGGGCCCTGATCCAGTAGTCAAAGTCGTGGGTGAGGTCGCGGATGGAAGTCCTGGCGTCAAGCGAATCCGGTCGAGGCTCGTCCTCCAGCAATGAGATCAGACCACGGATCCGGGCCCGGTCTGGGATCGAGTCCAGCGCTTCCAGTGCTTGGGCGCGGGTCTCCGCATCCCGAGACCAGACGGCGTGGCGCACCACCGGCATGGCTGCCTCGATCTCGGGGACACGCATCGCTTCGAGGGCCCATCGTTCCAGACGGCGCTGGCGCATCAGCAAGAGCCGGCGCAGATAATCGCAGGAGGGCCGAGCGGTGGAGTTCCCCAAGGCCAGCCGATGAGTTTGCAGATACCGGGCCCGCTCCACCTCCCCGGAGATCCAGGTGCCGAACGGAAACTCCTGATCCCGGGCGGTGCTCAGGGCGTACAAGGCTGCCTCGCTGGCCCGCACCGAGCCGTCGGCGAGGGTTTGGCCCAACACCCCCACACTGTCGGTGTCCGACGCCAGCGCCTTGGCGGCCGCCGACCTTACCCGAACCGAGGGATCCTCCAACAGACCGCGCAGCGCCTCCACTGCCGTTGGTCTCCCCGCCATAGCGAGGGCAGCAGCCTCTCGGACCCGGCGATCGCG
>JBQTHI010000092.1:0-38263 GCA_052390035.1 Actinomycetota bacterium
GCGATCGCCTCCTGGAGAGGTTTGCCGGTGTCGAGCACCTCGAGACGGGCCAGTTCTTCGTTCCGCTGGCGGAGGATGGCCACCGCCCGGTTGAGGACCCTGCCTCGTTCGGCGCCGCTCATCTCCCTCCAGATCACGAACCCCTCCCGGGCCGACGTCACCGCCCCATCAACGTCGGCGTCCCCGGCGTGTTGAACCGCACATATCGGGCGACCGGTGGCGGGGTTGATGGAGTCAAAGGTCTCACCGCTCGTGGCGTCCCGGTAGCGGCCCCCGATGTACAGCTTCTGGACGGGCAACTGCATGGACGGGACGGTACTAGGGGCCCGGGGAACGCCATTCCGAAGACAATTGGTGGGGTACAGCCCCCCCAAACCTTAGGTAGCGGGTTAGTGGGCCGACGGGGGCTGCATCCGGGCCGCCCAGGCCTGGGTGAGCCGGTCGAGGATGATGGCCATGACGACAATCGCCAACCCGACCTCGAAGCCGGCTCCGGTCTCGTTGCGGGTGACGGTGCGGACCGTTTCGAAGCCCAGCCCCCCGCCCCCGACCAACCCGGCGATGATGACCATGGCCAGCACCATCATGATGACCTGGTTGATCCCAGCCATGATGGTGGGAGCCGCCAGCGGAATCCTCACTCCGTACATCGTCTGGCGCTTGGTCGCCCCGAAGGTTTGCGATGCCTCGATGCTCTCCCCCGATACCTGGCGGATGCCCAGGGCGGTGATGCGGATCCCGGGGACGATGGCGTAGAGGACCGAGGCGATAATGCCCGGCACCAGCCCCACGGTGAAGAGGGTGACGACCGGAATGATGTAGACAAACGAGGGGATGGTCTGGAGGGCGTCGAGGATGGGCCCGAGGGCGGCTTCAACCTTGGGATAACGACCGGCCCAGATTCCGACCGGGACGGCGATCATCACCGATAGGAGGACCCCGGCCACCACCTGGGTGAGGGTCTGCAAGGACAGCTCCCACATCCCGATAAAACCCACCACCAGCAGGGCGACCGCGGCAAACACGGCCAGACCGATCCCTTTCACCTTCCAGCACATCCAGGCGGTGAAAAAGATGAGGACGGGCCAGGCGACGACGGTGAGGAGAAAATCGCGGGCGGGTATCAGGAGCCCGGCGACGATGAAGTCGTTGATCGGCCTCGTGATGAAGGAGAGGTTGTCCCGAGCCCACAACACGACCGAGTCGATGGGGTCGAGGACTTCGACTCCCCAGACCGTCGGAAAATCGATAGCTCCGATTAGCCGGCCAAGCACTACCAGCCCGGCCAGCCCCCCGACCGCGCCCACCATCCAGTTGCGGCTGACGCGTCTGGTCTGGTCCCGCTCGGCAATCGACCGCCCTACCCGGTCGAGCACCATAGCCACTGCCACGATCGCCAACCCGGCGGCCAGCCCCCGCCCGGTGCGCCGTTTGCTCAGACCGTCCATCACCTCCTGGCCCAGCCCACCCGCTCCGAGCAGGGTGGCGAGAACCACGATCCCCAGGGCCATCATGATCGTCTGGTTGACCCCCGTCATGATGGTGGGCATCCCCATCGGCAACTCCACCTTGAAAAGCGACTGTCGTTTGGTGGAGCCGAACATCAGCGAAGCCTCCACCGCCGGCCTCGGCACCTTTCGTAATCCCAAGGTGGTGAGGCGCACCGCCGGCGGTATGGCATAGATCACCGTGGCGATGGTGGCCGGCACCCGCCCGATCCCGAAGAAGAGCAACATCGGGATGAAGTAGACCGGGGCGGGGACGGTCTGCATGGCGTCGAGGATCGGTCGCAGCACGGACTCCACCTTCGGCTGGAAGGCGGCCCAGATCCCGAGCGGGATCCCGATCATGACCGATATCAGGACGGCAATGGCCATCAAGGCCAGAGTTTCGACCGTAACCTCCCACAGTCCCACCAGGCCGGGATAAGTCATGGCAGCCGCCGCCACCAGCGCCATCTTCCACCTGCCGTTACGGGCGACGAACAAAAAAACGGCGATCGGCAGAACGAACCAGGGAAGCCACAGAAGGAATGACTCCACCGTCGTCAGCGCCCAGTTGACCGCCCCCGAGATCGGCTGGAAGAAGTTGGTGAAAAGCGGGTGGGATTGGCGATTGGACCGCGCCCAGGACTCGAAACCATCGATCGGTGCCGAAATGGTCGTGTCGAGAAGGGCGGGGAAACCCTCCGCCCGACCGAAGGCCACCTGGAGAGCAACCGCGCCAACGATCAGGACCATCCAGCCGATCAGCGCCCTGTCACGAAGCCGGCTCCCCGGTCGGGCCAGGACCGTCGCCGCGGTCGGGGCCCGGAGGGTGTCGGTCATTTATCGGCTTCCAGCACGTGGGCGACCGCCGCCCGATCGACCAGGCCCACCGAGGTCCCCTCGGCGTCATCGACACCGATCGGTGCCATGTCGTTGAGGAGGACCGGGAGGACGGTCTCGATGGTGTCCTCGAGATGAACCCTCCGGGCGGCGTCCGAGCTATCACCGGCGGCGAGCACCGAGGCCGCGGTCAGCACCTTGGTCTTGGGGATGTCTTTGGTGAATTCACGGACATAGTCGGTGGCCGGGTGGGTGATCAATTCGGCGGCGGTGCCGACCTGGTCGAAGACGCCATCCTTCATGATGGCAATGCGGTCACCCAGCTTGATCGCCTCGGCGAAGTCGTGGGTGATGAAGACGATGGTTCGTTGCAGGGTCTCCTGTAACCGGATCAGCTCGTCTTGCATGTCGCGACGAATCAGCGGGTCGAGCGCCGAGAACGTCTCATCGAAGACCATGATCTCCGGGTCGACGGTCAATGCTCGTGCCAGCCCGACTCGTTGCTGCATACCCCCGGAAAGCTGCTGAGGAAAGTGGTGCTCCCAGCCCTTCAGGCCCACCACCTCGATCACCTTCATCGCCTGCTCGTAACGCTCCGCTTTGTCGACGCCCTGCACCTCCAACCCATAGGCGGCGTTGTCGATCACCCGGCGGTGGGGAAACAGCCCGAAGTGTTGAAAGACCATCGACATCTTGTGCCGCCGCACCGCCCGCAGCTGCTCCGCGTTCATCGAAGTGAGATCTTCGCCGTCGAGGAGTATCCGACCCCGGGTGACATCGTTGAGTCTGGCTGCGCAGCGGATCAGGGTGGACTTGCCCGAACCAGAGAGGCCCATGACGACGAAGGTCTCGCCTCGTTCTACGTCGAAGGTGACATCGCGGACCCCGATGGTGCACCCGGTCTCTCTAAGGATCGTTTCCCGCGAGGCCACCGACTCGGCTAATTGCAGGGCCCGGTCCGGCCGGGTGCCAAAGACCTTCCAGACGTGGTCGACCGAGAGGCAGACCTCGCCGTTCAATACGGCTCCGGTCACAGCGGATCAGATCGAGCCACACCGGTAATGTACCAGCAGCCGCTATGCCGCGAACGTCGGCAGCAGGGGCTCTAGGAGAGCGATATGAGAAAGACAATCTGGCTCGCGATCATCGCCTTGGCGCTGATCGCAGCCGCCTGCGGCGGAGGCACCGCCGCTACCACTGTCCCCGGCGATGAGCCGCTTGCCGGCGACAAGCCCACCATCAACCTGGTAGTCAACGCCTGGACCGCTTCGGCGCTGAATGTCGAGATCGCCAAGGAGATCATCCAAAGCGACCTCGGCTACCCGGTGGAGATCGTCGCCATCGACGAGAACGCGGCGATGTTCACCGGTCTGTCCGACGGCACCGTCGACGCAGTGCTGGAGCTGTGGCCCTCGGGCATCACCGATGACGAGCGCGCTTATCTCGAAGAGGGCACTGTGGTCGATGCCGGCGAGCTAGGCACCATCGGCAAGATCGGCTGGTTCGTGCCCAGTTACGTGATCGACGAGCACCCCGAGCTGGCGACCTGGGAAGGGTTCCAGGACCCCGCCCTCGCAGCTCTGTTCGGCACGGCCGAGACTGGCGAGAAGGGCCGATTCCTCGGCACCGACCCCTCTTACTCCCAATATGACGAGGCGATCATCGCCAACCTGGGACTCCCACTCCAGGTGACCTTCTCCGGCTCCGAAGCAGCCACCGTGGCCGAACTCGACGCCCGGGCCGCCGCCCAGGAGCCCATCGTCATGTATTGGTGGACCCCGACGGCCGCGGTCGCCAAATACAACCTGGTCAACGTGACCCTCCCCGCATATTCCGAGGAGTGCTACGCCGATCCGGCCTTGATCGACTGCGACTATCCGGAGGATGTCTTGTTAAAGGTGGTCTCAGCCCGGCTCGAGGAGAAGGCTCCCGATGTCTTCGAGTTCCTCAAGTCCTTCACCATCACCACCGAAGACCAACTTTCCATGCTCCCGGCGGTCGAGATCGACGGTGAAGATGCCGCCGTCGTCGGCGAGCGCTGGGTCGACGAACACGAAGCCGTCTGGGCGGCCTGGCTGCCTTAGAAACCACCCGAACCCAGGGCTCCACCCAACGAAATCGTTGGGTGGAGCCCCAAGATCACCGAGAGGGGCGGCAAACCCGCCCCTCTCGGCTAATATCGCCGACAGCGCCGATTTGATCGTCAGCTTGCGGGCGCTCAACAAATACAGCTAAAGCGTCGGGATGGACGAACCGCCCGGCAGCTAGCTGAGGCGGTTCTCTCATTGATAGGCCGTCAAGACCGACAACCGAAAGGTGACCGCGATGGCCCAATCCAACAATTTCCTCGAGCTGCTCGCAACCGGTCGGACACTGGTCGCCGACGGCGCCATGGGTACCACCCTCTTCTCCCTCGGCCTCGAAGGTGGAGGATGTCCGGAGTTGCTCAACATTGAACAACCCGACCTCATCGAGAAGGTCCACCGCGGATTTGTCGACGCCGGAGCCGACATCATTCTCACCAACACTTTCGGGGGTAACAGGCGACGGTTAGCGCTCCATGGATTGGAGGGCCGGGTGGCGGAGCTGAACCGGGCGGCGGCGGCCATCGCTCGCCGGGCCGCCGAACAAGCCGAACGACCGGTGGCGGTAGCCGGGAGTATCGGTCCTACCGGCGACCTGCTCGAGCCGCTCGGACCCCTAACTCGGACCGAAGCCGTCGCCGTCTTCACCGAGCAGGCCGATGCGCTGGCAGCCGGCGGCGTCGATGTGCTGTGGATTGAAACCATCTCGTCGTTCGAAGAACTGGATGCTGCCCGGGAGGCCGCCGGCACGACCGGTCTGCCATCTGCCGCCACTCTCAGCTTCGACACCGCCGGCCACACGATGATGGGAGTCAGCCCCCGGAACCTGGGCGAGTGGTGGCTATCAAATCGCGACGTGGCAGCCGTGGGCGCCAACTGCGGAATCGGGCCGGGCGACGCGGTGGCGACGGTGTGGGGTATCAGCGACGTGGCACCAGAGGCGATCACGATCGCCAAGGCCAACTGTGGGATCCCCCTATACAAGTCCGAGGGTTTGGTCTACCCGGTGGGTCCGGAGCGGATGACCGACTACGTCGAACTGGCCTTGCGTTCCGGTGCCCGGATCATCGGGGCATGTTGCGGCTCGACCCCCGACCACATTGCCGCCATCCGCGAGGCAGTGGACGGATACGTAAGAGGCTACGACCGTCCCGCCTTCACCGAGATCGAGCAGCGGCTCGGAGCATCCGTCCCGACCTCGACCCCCAGAAGGGAACGCCGCCGCTCCTAACCTTCCCCGGGTGCTACGCACCTGGTTAACCGACCGCTTCGGTCTGCGACTACCGCTCGTAGCAGCCCCGATGGGCGGCACCGCCGACGGTCGCTTCGCCGCCACCGTGTCGGCCAACGGTGCCCTGGGCATGGTCGCCGCCGGCACCCGGGCTACCGCCGACTTCGTTCGCCGGGAGGCGGCCGTCGCCTCCAACGGCGGCCACCAGTTTGGAATCGGCCTCCTCGCCTGGGTGCTCGACCGGAGGCCAGAGTTGTTGGAGGCTGCGTTCGAGGCCCGGCCGGCCCTCTTGTCGATCAGCTACGGCGACTACCGCCCCTACCTGGATGTGTCACGGAAACAGATGATCGCAGTCACCACCCAGGTCGGCACGGTGGAGGAGGCTCGCCGAGCACAGGACGCGGGCCTCGATTTCGTCGTGGCCCGGGGAGGGGAGGGCGGCGGGCATGGACGCAATGAGGTTGCCACCCTCCCGCTGCTCCAGGAAGTGCTCGACGCGGTTGAGGTTCCGGTGCTGGCGGCAGGAGGGGTCGCCACCGCTCGCGGCTTAGCGGCGGTGCTGGCGGCGGGGGCGGCGGGCGCCTGGGTCGGGACCGCATTTCTCGGCTGTGTCGAAACGTCATGGTCGGAGGAGGCGCGCCGGCGGGTGATCGAAGCGGGCGACGGCGCCACCATCTACACCCGCTCCTTTGACGTAGGGCTCCGCCTCGATTGGCCTCCCTTATACGGCGGTCGCGCCCTCCACAACACCTTTAGCGACCGCTGGCACGGCCATGAAGACGACCTGAGCGCCGACGATCGGGCCGCGGCCGAAATGGCCCACGCCGTTTCCAACCAGGACTTCGATCGGGCGCCAGTCTGGGCCGGGCAGGCGGTGTCGATGATCGAGCGCCGGCGGACCGTGGCCGCCGTGCTGGGCGATTTCGCCAGGGCCGAAGATCTGCTTCGACGTTGGTGAGATGACCACGACCTCGGAGATTCGGCATCGGACGGCCGACGGCGTGGAGCTGGCCCTCTGGCGTCGAGCCGGTTCAAGACCACCAGCGATCCTGCTGGTGCACGGGCTCGCATCCAACGCCCGGCTGTGGGACGGGGTGGCGACCCGGCTCGGGCAGGCCGGTTACCCAACCGTCCAGGTCGACCTGCGAGGTCACGGGAGGTCCGGCAAGCCCGACATCGGCTACGACTTCGCCACGATGGCTGCCGACCTGGCCGGCCTGATCGAAGATCCGCCCCAGGGCCAGGTGATTGCGGCCGGGCAGTCCTTCGGCGGCAACCTGGTCATGGAGTTGGCGGCCCGTCACCCGGATCTCGTGGGCGGAGTGGTTTGTGTCGACGGAGGCTTCGTCGACCTCGGAAGAGGCTTCGAGAGCTGGGAGGCGTGTGTTGATGCCCTCACCCCACCCCCGCTGCACGGGATCACCTGGAAGCAGGCGCGTCAACGATGGTGCGATCTGGACTCCTTCCCTCCCGAGGCCGTGTCCGCCCAATTGGCCAACCTCGAGGAGTCCCCCGACGGAACCATCCGGCGGCGGTTGTCGCTCGATCACCACCTGGCCCTCCTCCGTGCCATGTTCGACCAGGATCCGCGGGTGGTGGCCCGGAAGGTCGGCGTGCCGGTGCTGGTGGTGTTCGCCGATGATGGCTCGCGTCCCGACAAGGATCTGCAGGCAACCGCCTTCGTTTCCCAATTACGGCGGGGACGTCTTCGGCGCGTCACCGGACATCACGATCTCCATGCCCAGCAGCCCGATAATGTCGCCCAGTTGATGCTGGGCGCCATCGACGAGGGTTTCCTCGGGTGAGCCGCGGTCTGGTGGTGGCAATCGGTTCGGGCGAGTTGGGCCCATCGTTGACCGCCACCCACCGGTGGGTGCTCGAGCGGGTGGGCGGAAGGTCGATCACCGTCCTTGACAGTTCGTACGGCTTCCAGGTGAACGCCCCGGATCTCACCGACAAGATCTCGTCACATTTCGCCAGTGCCCTCGGTGTCGACGTGGAGGTGGCCTCACTTCCCCGCCCCAGGATGCCCTCGCTCGAGAGGGAACGGATGGTGGCGGCGGTGCGGCGCTCACGGTTCGTTTTTGCCGGACCGGGCAGCCCCAGCTACGCCCTGCGGGTGTGGAGAGAAGCCGGCCTCGGGTCTGCCCTGGAGGAGGTCGTGGAGAATGGGGGGGCGGTGGTGATGGCCAGCGCCGCCGCCTTGACGTTGGGGGTGAAGACGGTCCCGGTCTATGAGATTTATAAAGTCGGGGAGAAGCCGTTCTGGCTCGACGGGCTCGACCTTCTCGGGATGCTTGGCCTGCGGATGGTGGTCGTTCCCCATTGGAACAACGCCGAAGGGGGGAGCTACGACACCAGCCATTGTTTTGTCGGCGCCGACCGTTTCGCAACGATGGTCGGCGAGCTGCCTCTCGAAGTGGGAGTGCTCGGGGTCGACGAGCACACTGCGGCGGTGATCGATTTGGAAGCAGAGACCATCTCGGTGACGGGAGTCGGCGGCGCCTACCTGAACGACGCCCCCGTCGCCTCCCCCCATCCGCTGCAAGTGCCGCCCCGGAGATATCGGCCACCACCGCCTCCTGAGCCCCCGCCCCCATCAGCCGAACGGATGTTGAACGAAAGCCTGATCGCCCACCTCCTCGAGCTCAGGAAACGCGCCCGCCTCGACGGTCGTTACCACGAGGCGGACGCCATCCGGGAGCGACTGGTCGGGCTCGGGATAGGGATCCAAGACACCCGCCGGGGAACCACCTTCGAACTGCCCTCCTAGGAGACCGATGCTGTTTCTCATTTGCCCCCATTGCGGACGCCGCCCGGTCGACGAGTTCCGCTACGGCGAGATCCCGATCGTTCCCGATTGGATCACCGACCCTGCCGCCCGTGACCTCGACCGTGGCTTCATGCGGACCAATCCGGAGGGCCAGAACACCGAACGCTGGTTCCACGAATACGGGTGCCGTCGGTGGTTCACCGTCACCCGGGATACCCGGCTCGAATAGACCGCTAGTGGGTGCCGGAGGAGCCGCGGTCGGAAAGGGTGCGGTCGGCGGCAAAACGGCTGAGGGCAAAGGGGGCGATCAGATCGGGGGTGCGACCGCTCCAGATCAGCTCCGCCATCAGCTCCCCCCCGGCGGGAATCGCCTTGAACCCCCAGGTTCCCCAGCCGGTCGTTACCAACAGACCAGCTACCCCCGTTTCCCCCATCACCGGGGAGTAATCGGGGGACATGTCGCACACCCCGGTCCACTGCCGGAGGATCCGCAGGTTGGCCAGGAACGGCAGTAGGAGCAGCGCCCGGCCAGCACACGAAGAGAGAAAACCGAACGTCGACCGGTAGGAGTACGACGGTTGGCGGTCGATTTCGGCGCCGATCAGCATCTCCCCACGGGCGGTCTGGCTGGCATAGAAGAGCAATTCGGTGGATGCCACGATTGGTTGAAACCCGGCTGCGTAATGGTTGGTCACGAATGCCTGCAAGGGGTGGGTGCGGATGGGCAGGCGCAGCCCGGCGGTGGCGGCCAGCGCGCTGACATGACCACCAACCGCCAGCAGGACGATGCGAGACATGATCGGACCCCGATTTGTTTCCACCCCGACTACCCGATCGTCGCGGTTGATTAGGCCCGTCACCACCACTCGTTGGTGGACGTGCACCCCGTGATTCATCGCCCCCTCCGCCAGCGCCCACACCACCCGGTCGTGGCGAGCGGTGGCACCGTGCGGGTGGTAGGAGGCACCAAGGACCGGATGCCGCCCGCCCCCGGCTAGGTCGAGCTGGGGACAGATCGTTCTTATCTCGTCGGGTCCGACGAAGACGGTCTCCGAACCGTGGGCCGTGTTGATGGCGGCGCGGGCCCGCTCGGCTCGCAAGCCCATTTCGGTGTGCGCCAGCCAGAGGAGCCCCTTTTCCTGGTGCATCATGGAGCGGCCGGTCTCCTGTTCGAGGCCGCGGTAAAGGTCGAGGCTGTGCTGATAGAAGCGAACCGCTTCGGGTATCCCATAGTTGGCGCGAATGACGGTGGTGTTTCGCCCGGTATTACCCGAGCCGATGTAGTTCCGCTCGAGCACGGCCACGTCGTTGACTCCGTAGCGGGTAGCCAGGTAGTAGGCGGTGGCGAGACCGTGGCCCCCACCACCGACGATCACCACGTCATAGGCGGGGCGCGGTTCGGCCCACGACAACCGCATTTGCCGCTCGACGAACTCGTTCATCCGAGACGATCCGCCAGTTCAGCAGCGAAAGGGGTGGGCACCATCACTAAGGCGCGACCGCCGTCGAGGTAGACCCGGGCGGGGAGCCCGGCCACCATCCCCGAGGCCAGCACCGGCCGAACCGAATCGGGCAACCATGCAGCCTTGGTGGCGAGGTGGACCAGCGCCGCCGCCTCCTCCATCCAAACTCCGGAGTACCCGCTTTCTCCCTCGACGACCGTGTGGGGATCGGCGAGCGTTACCTCGCCCTCACCGATTAGCAGGACGTCGTCGGGTGCGAACCGCAAGACCAGTGACCCTTCCGGCCAGGTGGCGGCGTCGAGGTCGGCCGGGCGGGCCACAACCCGCCGGGCGGAGATGATGTCAACTTCGGGCACGCCGGCCCTCGGGGTCGTAGAAGGGGGTGGTGGTTCGGCGGGCAGGCCGGCCGTCGACCTCGACGAGGTCGGGGGCGTCTCCGTCCTCGATCGCCACCCAGCCCAGCATCACCGCCTTCTGCAACATCGGCGAGAATCGGGCCGAGGTCACCTGGCCGACCGCCCGTCCCGACCGCCAGATCACTTCGCCTTCGAACGGATCCGTGCCTTCCATCTGGAGGCCGATTAGAAGCTTGTCGAGGGGGAGGGCGTTGGTGCGGGAAAGCGCCTCCCGACCGACGAAGTCTCCTTTGTCCATCCGCACCGCCCAATCCATCCCCAGTCGACGGGGGGTGGAGTCGAATTCGGTATCCATCCCGACGATGACATGGCCCTTCTCCAGCCTCAAGGTGAACAGGGCGTCAAGCCCATGCGGCCGAACCCCGAGATCAACCCCCGCCTCGAGCAACGCGTTCCACAGATCGACGGAACGGTCGACCGGGTGATGCAATTCGAAGGAAACCTCCCCGGTGAAGCTCAGCCGTAAAACCCGGCACGGCACTCCGAAGACTTCGGCCTGTGCGTGGCTCATATAGGGAAGCGGTGTTGTGAACCCGGCCCGTCCCAGCAGGTCTTTAGCTCGTGGGCCGGTGACGTTGATCGCCCCTAGCGACATGGTCCGATCCATGATCCGGACGTCGAGGTCGAGTCCCTCTGCCCAGTCCCTCACCCACATCTCGGCGAAAGAGGCCCCGGCCGACGTGAAGGAGAGATAGAAGCGGGTGGCCGTGTCCCGGCAAATCAACCCGTCTTCGATGACGTATCCCCGCTCATCGAGGAGTAGTGCGTAACGGCACCTGCCCGGCCGAAGATCAGCGACCCGACAGGGATACAGCCAATCGAGCAGATCCAGCGCTCCAGGTCCGGAAACGATGATCTTCCCCAAAGTGCCGACATCACCAACGGACACCGCTTCCCGAACGGCGCGGTATTCGGCTTCAACTGCGCCGTATCGCCAAGGACGCCACCATCCTCCAAACCGATCCATCTGGGCGCCGAGAGCCAGGTGCTCGTCATGCAGAGCGGTGCGCTTGAATGGAGTTGAGTGATAGGCCGCACCGGCCTCGGCCATCGTGATTTGCCGGACCAGGGGACGGGCGGTGAACGGCATCACCTCCGATACCCCCTTGCCCGTCAGGAAAGCCCGCAGATGGGGCAGACAAACGCTGCCCTGGCAAGTGCCGGTGCCGGCCAGCGTGGCCCTCTTGATCAACTCCATCTCCCGAAAGCCCCGCTCCCAAACCGACTCGACGTCGCCGACCGTGACGCCCGAGCACGGACAGATCACTCCGTCCCGGGGCGGCGGTGGCAACACCCCGGGAAGGGCGGCATCACCCAGCGCTCTTACGTTGAGACCGGCCCCCATCCTCACCAGGGCATCTCGGGGGTGGGTTCCCAGGTCGACGACCACGGTGTCAGCCTCATGCCGTACGTTCCCGGCGGCGGTGGCAACCACCACCGCCGATACACGTTCGTCGCCTTCGAAGCGGACCGGCCACTCCCCGGAGGCGTCAATTCTCACGGTTCGACCAAGCTCGATGCCGGCCGCCTCCAAGGCGGCGGCGGCCCGCGCCGTCACGATCCCGGCCAGCCCGGCGCCGGGACAAACCGGCTGGATCTCGGCGGCCCCGGTGGCCACCACCACCTCGTCACATTGCACCTGCACTATCCGGGCCCGGGTGCGGGCCACCACCAGCGGCCCGGCGTAGATGCCCACCACCTCTTCACCGTCGTTGGCCTCGAAGGTGATTACCGACCGACCCTCCTGCCTCGCGAGGGCCGCGGCGGCCACGCCGCTTTCTCCCTGACCGATGACCACCACATCACAAAACCTGGACTCAGGGGTTACCTCGGGCACTCGGCCGGTGCTGGGGAGTTCGGGCTGGGCCGCTTGCCGGGACACCTCCATGCCGGTGCCGGCCCGGGTCTGACAGGTGCGGACATAACTCACCCCATCGACCGTTGCCAGGCAGTGGGGGCAGTCACCGGCCAGGCACAGACAGCCTCCCCCGGTGGGGTGCTGTCCGGCCCGGAGGACTGCGACCAACACCGAGTCGCCCTGCTCGAACGAAACCTGTCGCCCGTTGAAGGTGAAGGTCAAGGACCCCTCCGTGGCATCGGAACAGTATCGCCAAGAGGAGGCAGGGCTGTCGCCCGCCCCAGACCGCCCTGCTACTTTGGCCAGATGAGCATGACGGTGATGAGAGACGCGTTCGCCCACCACACGTGGGCGACGATGCGCCTACTCGACAGCTGTCTCCCGCTAAGTCCCGAGCAGCTGGGGGCCACTGTCCCAGGGACTTATGGCTCGATTCTCGACACCGTGCGCCACCTGGTCGAGGCCGACTCGTATTACCTGATGGTCATGACCGGGGGGCGCATCGACCCAATCGACGCCGGGCAGCTAGACCTGGCGGAGCTCCGGGCCGTGATGGAAGGCCACGCCCCCGCTTGGCAGGAACTGGCTGCCCAGGACCTCGATCCCGACACGGTGGTGGTACGCCGTCGCGACGACGGATCCGAATCCCACGCTCCCCTGGGGATACGTCTGGCCCAGGTGGTTCACCACGGCACCGATCATCGCAGCCAGGTCTGCACGATCCTCTCGACTCTGGGGGTGGAGCCGCCGGAAATCGACGTGTGGGATTTCGCCGCGGATGGCGGCCAACTGGTAGAGGTGCCACCACCGGGCTGACCAGCCCCTCGGCCTCAGCCGATTCAGACAGCGCTAAGGAACAACGATCGTCCTCGCCCCTTCTCCCCGCTCCATGCGAGCGAAGGCCTCATTGATACCGGCTAGATCGGTTCGGTGGCTGACGGTACGGGTGAGGTCAATCGTCCCCTCCGCGACCAACCGAGCAAGATCGGCAATCTCCCGGCGAGGATCGCCCGATCCGTAGAACGATCCTCGCAGGGTCTTCTCGAAGGAGAAATCGATGGCCCGGATACGGGCCTCGACCCCGGCGGGAGCGATCCCAACCACCACCACCGTCCCTCCGCTTCCGAGGATCCGCCAGCCGAGCTCGATCGTCTCCGCCCGGCCCACCACCTCGAACACCAGGTCGAAGGGCCCGCCAACGGTCTCGGGGGTGGCGAAGGCGGTGGCCCCCTGCTCCAGAGCCGGCTCTCGCTTGCCCTCGACCGGGTCGACCGCCGTGATGGACTCGGCGCCCGCCAGCCGGGCGGCGCCGATGACCTGCATCCCCACCCCACCACATCCGATGACCGCCACCCGGTCCCCCGGTGAGACCCGCCCGGCATTCCGAACCGCCCCGTAGCCGGTGAGGACCGCGCAGCCGACCAGGGCCGCCTGCTCGAAGGGGAGCCCCTCCGGCATCCGCACCACCGACCGCTCCGGCACCACCGTCGCCTGGGCAAAGGCCCCCACCGCCAGGAACTGCCGGAGAGGCCGGCCCTCTGGAAGGTGCATCCGGTGGCCGCCATCGAGCATGGTCCCGGCGAAGGACGCGGCGGAGCCCGGCTCGCACAGGTTGGGGTGACCCTTCCGGCATTGCCGGCACTCCCCGCAGGAGGGAATGAAACAGAAGGTGACCCGGTCGCCGATCCCCACCTCGGTGACGCCCGCTCCCACCTCGGTCACCACTCCGGCGCCTTCGTGGCCGAGCACGGTGGGGAAGCGCCCCTTCCCGAAGTGGCCGAGAGCGAGGTGAAGATCGGAGTGGCACACCCCGGCCGCCTCGACCTCGACCCGAACCTCGCCGGGCCCGGGCACCGCCAGATCCACCTCCTCGACCAGCGCCGGCGATCTCGCCTCCGCCCACACGGCGGCACGCATCATCCGACCCTCCACCGCTCGAGCAGATCGAGATCCGGCTCGACCCCGAGGCCGGGACCGGGTGGCGCCCGTAGGAACCCGTCGGGTTCGAACCTCAGTGGGTCCGACAACATGAAGTCGCGTCGCTCCTCGGTCCAAGCCGGAGGGTCGTAGGGCATCTCCAGATATTCGCCGGTCGAAAAGGCCAAGGCGGCGTGGAGGTTGGCAAGCAGACCGAGACCGGTGGTCCAGGTGTGAGGCGACCACACCACATCGGCCGCCTCGGCCCAGGCGGCGACCCGACGGCAGCCGGTGATGCCACCGGCCAGGACCGTGTCGTTCTGAATTACGTCTACCACCTCCAGCAGCCGGCGCGACTCGGAGAGAGTGCGCACCATCTCCCCGCCGGCGATCCGCACCAGTCCCAGGTCGCGCAGAACCCGGTATCCATCGAGGTCCGCGCTGGGAAGCGGCTCTTCGATCCAGTAGACATCCAGGTCGGCGAGCGCCTTGACGACTTCGGCCGCGATAGTGACGTTCCATGGATCGGTGACGTCACCCGGCATCCGCCAGCCCTGATTGGCGTCCACCATGAGATCGAAGTCGGAGCCGAGCGCCGACCGGGCAGCTTCCACCACCGCCAGGTCGTGGCGCCAGTCCTGGTCGTGAAACCTCAACTTGGCGGCCTTCAATCCTGCGTCCTGGCTGCCTAAGACACGCTCGACTCTCTCCCCCGCGGAAACCCGCTCACCGGTTGATTGGTAGACCGGGTAACGATCCCTGGTCCCACCGAGGTAGCGCCACAGCGGCTGGGCTGAGTGGCGAGCGAGAAGGTCCCATATCGCTACCTCCACGGTCCAGTTGCGGCCCCCGTGAAAGTCGACCGTCTCACAGATGCGATGGACCCGGTCGGTGTCGGTCGGATCGACTCCGATCAGACTCGTTTCGAGCAACTCCCGATCCGGGACTGGCGCCCCTCCGGCAAAACCATTCAACCCGGCGTCGGTATGGATGGCCACGATGGTCTCCGAGAACGAGGTGCGGGGCCGCGGATCCCATGCCGCCAGGAAGGGAGGGTCCAAGGGGAGACGATAGGAG
The DNA here is from genome assembly GCA_052390035.1 of Actinomycetota bacterium. Lineage (GTDB taxonomy): Bacteria > Actinomycetota > Acidimicrobiia > Spongiisociales > ZC4RG35 > JBQTHI01. Next base: position 15,147 of record JBQTHI010000092.1, read on the forward strand.
CGAGCCTCCAGCGAAGTGATCTTCACTGGAGGCTGCTCGTAGGCAAAACCGAAGGCTACGAGCCGAGCAGTCCCTGCGCTTGGAGCCACTCGCTGGCGACCTCGTCGACCTCGCGCTGGTTGACGGCCACTTCGACGCCGAGTCGGGTCAGTTCGGCGGTCGTCATCTTGGCCGAGGCGGCGTCGAGTAGCGCCTGGAACGCTGCCGGGTCACCCACTGTCTCGAGGAAGTCGTTACGAACCAGAGGGGCGAGGTTCTCGGCGGGTTGCGTGTCGAGGTCGTCGTCCAGCACCACAAATCCGAACTGAGCGATGGCGGGCTGGGTCGAGCACAACCAGGCGAAGTCGATAGCGTCTCCGTTCAAAGCCTCGGCAATCGGGACGTCGCAGGCGGCGAGAGATTCGCGCTCGCCAGGTGGGTAGGTGATCCCGTACTGCTCCAGGGCGCCCTTGCACAGCGGGTTCTCATCGCAGTCTGGGGGAAGCCCCCAACGAAGCTGATCCTGGACCGCGGCAAGATCGCTCATTGACGACAACCCAAGTTCGTCGGCGGTTTCCTGTCGCACCACGGCGGCGTTGGTGTCCTCCCCCGGGGTAATCCCGAAGACCGTGATGTCCTTCGGTTCGAGAAGGGCCGCCAAGCGATCGCGGTTGGTATCCCCGTCGCCAGTGATCTGACTGGTGTCGTAGTAGCCGAGACCAGAGCCGACATATTCAGGGACGAGGTCAACTTCACCGCCTTCGAAGGCGGGCGCCCGCTCTTGCCGAGACCCCAGCCCAAAGCTACGTTCAACCGTGAAGCCGTCGGCTTCCAACACCTGTGCGTAGATCTCGGCCATAAGCCGCGACTCATAAAAGTTGTCCGAGCCAATCCTGACCGTTGGTTTCGCCCCCCCAGCATCACCACCCCCGCAGCCGACTGCGACGATGGCCAGTACCGCCAAGGCGATGATCGTGCGGTTGAGCCGCATCGTTGTCTCCTTTAGGTGAAGTCCGCCCCAAAAATGCGGGGACCGAGCAACGATAGCGAGCGGCGCCGTCCTGGAGGGCGGCGCCCGCCATCTCCAAATGGCGGCACATCGAAGCCGGGCGGGGGTCTCAGCCCGTGTCGATCAGCCAATAGCCGTCTCGAGGGCAGCAGGTTGCCCGGAGGCCACCCGGACGCCAACCGGAGTCAATTTCCTCTGGAGGCGGGCCAGCGCGAGATCGACAGATACCGCCAGCAACGTAACCAGTATCGAGCCGCCAACCAGTTCCGGTATTCCGGCAATCCCTCGCAAACGTCCGTCGATGATGAACCGGCCCAAGCCGCCGAAGGAGACGATCGCCCCGATCGTGGCCGTGGCGATCACGTTGAGGACCGCAGTTCGGAACCCGCCCACGATCACGTCCATCGACAAGGGCAATTCGACCTGGCGCAAGATCTCGCCTTCTTTGAGTCCCATAGCCCGGGCAGCCTCGACCAGGTCGCGGTCAACCGACTGAAGCCCGGCGTGGGCGTTGACCAGGATCGGGGGAATCGCCAATAAGACCATGGCGCTAAAGGTGGGTATGAAGGAGAGCCCCAGGTTGGGGGAGTACCCAAGGGTGGGAGCCAAGGCAAGTGAGATCGGAAGGACCATCACCAGAATGGCGTATGAAGGGATAGCGCGGCCGATGTTGGCAAGGTTCACCGCCAGACCCGCCCCGCGTCCTGTGTGTCCGGTGTATAGACCAACCGGAAGCCCGATGAAAGTGGCAGTGGCCACGGATACACCGGAAATCCAGAGATGCTCCCAGAGGCGGATGGGAATGCCGGTTGGTCCCTGCCAGTTGGCCGAGTCGGCGAACCAAGTCACTACCTCGTTCATCCGACGGCCTTGCTGCGCGCCGTCGCCCAAGGAGTGACTGCCTTCTCGACCCAGACGAATAACAGATGGACACTGAAAGCCAAGGCGACCGACAGCACCGCCCCCAGCAGGTATTTGGTCGGAAAGAGTTGCTGAAGGCCCTCAGTGATGAACTGACCGAGACCGCCATACGCGTCGCCAAGAATCGAAGCGACCGTCGCGAGACCGATCACCGTCACTGCCGCAAGTCGCACCCCGGCGATCATCAAGGGCACTGCGAGAGGGATCTCCACTCGCAGCAGGCGCTCACGACGCGTGTAGCCCATTGCCTCGGCCGCCTCGAGAGCATCACCGGGGACCGCTTCAAACCCGGCAACGATGTTGCGGAAGAGGATGAGGAGGGTGTAGGTGGTAAGAGGGATAATGGCGGTGAGGAGCGACAACCCGAATATGGGGCGCAGCACGGCGAATGCGGCCAGGCTGGGAATCGTGTAGAGGATCCCGCTTGCGGCGATAACCGGTGCGTAGACCCGGCGCCGGCGTAAAGCCCAGATGGCCAGCGCCAGGGAAATGACGAACCCCAAGAAGAGGGGGATGGCGGTCAGCCGCAGATGCTGAGCTAATCGCTCGAAGATATCGTCAACATTGTTTCCCAGCCAGGTCCAATCGATGAAGGGGCGATCGCCGTCGATCACGGATCGCCGTCCTCCGCGATGGCTCCCTGTGCCCGTACCCAACTGGCGATGCCGTCGACGGTCAGCATCCCTCGCAGAGCTTGGTGTCGATCGAGCACCAGTCCCACCTGCACGTCCGCTTCCAGCAAGAGGGAAAGGGCGTCTTTGAGTGTTGTCCGCCGGTCGAGCACCGGCGACATCGGATGGCCGAGCTCGCCGGTCAGTTCGCCGTCGAGAGGAATGGCCGTATCTGCTACCCAGCCGATCGGCCGACTTTCTTCGTCCAGCACCAGCATGTACGAGAAGGGATGTTCAATGAGGCGCCGGCGGGCCCCTGCCCCACTCTCGCCGACCTTCCCACTGGGGAGATGCTCGAGTGGTACGTCACCGACCCGATAGAGCGACAACCGTTTTAGGCCCCGATCGGCACCCACAAACTGGGCCACAAAATCTGAGGCAGGTTTGGCGAGGATCTCCGCCGGCGTACCGAACTGGGCGACCTCTCCGCCGATCTGGAACACCGCTACCAGATCGCCCATCTTGATAGCCTCGTCGATGTCGTGAGTGACGAACAGAATGGTCTTGGCGAGGTCCTCCTGGAGGCGAAGGAACTCGTTCTGCAGGCGTTCGCGGACGATCGGGTCGACGGCGCCGAACGGTTCGTCCATCAACATGATCGGAGGATCGGCGGCCAGGGCGCGCGCCACCCCCACCCGCTGCCGCTCGCCGCCGGAGAGCTGGGAGGGGTATCGCCGGGCATATTTCTTTGGGTCGAGGCCAACCAAATGCAGCAGCTCCGAGGCCCGCTCGCTTCGCCGTTTATCGTCCCAGCCGAGCAGCCGGGGAACGGTGGCAACGTTCTCCTCGATGGTTTGGTGGGGAAAGAGACCCACCTGTTGGATGACGTATCCGATGTGACGGCGCAACTCGATTACATCCCGGGTGGCCGCATCTACTCCGTCGAGCAGGATCCGGCCAGAGGTCGGCTCAATCAACCGGTTGACCATCTTCAGGCTGGTGGTCTTGCCGCAACCAGAAGGCCCGACCAGCACACAGATCTTCCCTGCAGGCACTGTCAAGGAGAGGTCGTTGACCGCCCCAGGGATCCCGCCTTTGCCGGAGTCACCAGCCCCCTTGTGCTCAGTGGGGGCATAACGTTTGGTGACATGATCGAATTCGACCGTCGACGCGTTTCGGACCCGGCTTGTCACCGGCCGATCGTACATAGGGGAGCCGGTGGCAAGGCCCGAGACGCCGGGGTCTTAGCCAGTACTAGTGGGCCAGTTTCTCCGTGACGGTGGTCAGTTCCCGCACCGCCTGCCACGCCTTGGGGGTGCGGTAATCCCAATACTTTGTTCGCTCGATCACGATCGAGCCGTCACCCAAGACCCCGCCCGGGAGGACGCCGTTGTGGATACGGACCGTCCGGTAATACAACGGTGACATCTCGCGAGCGGCACGAGCATGGGCCTCGCTTCCCCGCCACGCCTCTCGGTCGGTTGGTGCCCGGTGGACTACCAGGTTTGCCCAATTTCCATCGGCCAGTTCCATCGACGAGTAGGAAAGGATGCCCGGGTAGTTGCGGAATTCGAGCACGATCTCGAGGTTGGCCTCCTCGAGCGGTGCGGCGTCGCGTTCGAGACGGCGCTCACCAAAAAATCCAACAATTTGGGTGGGTTCCGGGCCATGCCGGCTCAACGAGTCGGAGATGATCACTCGTCGCCGCAGGCCGTCGGCCTCCCATTCCGTCGACCGGTAGGGAATCAAGGGGCCGCCCTTGCTGTCGGACAGGAGCGCCCGCAGATCCTGCAACATGAAGCCAAGGAGAGCAAGGTCGCGGGGGTAGAGGCCCGGCGCGGTGAAAGGCCGGCGGGCCACAGCTTGGTCGGCGGCGAGTGTTCTTGCTGCCATGCTGATCGGACCGTGTCGAGAATATCTTCGGCCGATGAACCGCCGCGGGATACTTGAATTCCGATGGAGATGAACGCCCGCCTGGTTATCGTCGGCGCCGGGATCGTCGGCGCCTCGGCCGCCTACCACCTCGCTCGTTTCGGCTGGGACGACGTCATCCTGATCGACCGGGGAGACCCCGTGGAGAATCTCGGATCGACCTCTCATGCTCCCGGGGGGGTCGTCGCCCTCTCTCATAACAAGCTCCTCACCCAAATGGCGGTCTACTCGAGCCGGCTATATGCCGCCCTCACGCCGTACTCCCCTGCGCGCCAGATGGTTAATCGGGTGGGGACCCTCGAGGTCGCCGTCACTCCGGAAAGGATGACCGACCTGGTCAGGCTGCACGGCGAGTCGATCTCCTTCGGCACTCACTCGGACCTGCTGTCCCCGGCAGAGGCTGCGGAGATCCTGCCACACCTGGATGCGAAACGGATGGTGGGTGCCCTGTTGGTGAGGGAAGGGGAGGTGGTGGCGGCTTCTCACGTCAGCGGTGCCCTCCAACGCGACAGCGGAGTCAAGGTGCTCGGACATACGACGGTGGTCGACATCGATGTGGAGGGAGGACGGGTGCGAGGGGTCGTCACCGACCATCCCGAGATCGGCGACATCAGGTGCGAAGAGGTCCTGATCTGCACCAATATCTGGGCCCCCCTGCTCGGGGACAGGCTGAGCATGCCGGTGCCGTTGACCGCCTACGAGCATCAGTATTTGATCAGCGGACCGCTCCCCGAGTTGTCCGGGTTTGATCCCAAGCTGGCGGAGGATGAGATTGTCTATCCGTCCGTGCGCGAGCTCGATGGCTATCTCTATTTCCGCCAGCATTGGAACAGCCTCGGAACGGGAAGTTATCGGCACCTGCCCCGAGCGGTCGCCGCCGATCGTCTGGACCGTTCGGCAATTCACCCGTTTACGCCTGAAGACTTCGTCGGAGAGCCGTGGGACCGTGCCAGACAACTTTTTCCGATGCTCGCCACGACCGACTTTGCCGGCTACCCCCACCGCATCAACGGGATATTCGCGTTCCCGGTCGACGGTATGCCGATCGTAGGTCCTGGCCAGATCCCCGGCGCATGGGTGGCGGCCGGCTCCTGGCTCACCCACGCCGGTGGGGTAGGGAAGACGATCGCCGAGTGGATGTCCACCGGCGACACCGAGTGGGATGTCCGTCAGGTCGATGTGTCCCGCTTCCACGGCTTCCAGACCACCCCCAGCTATGTAGCGAAGGTGGGCGACAAGAACTACGCCGAGATCTACGACATCATTCATCCCCGGGAGCCGATCTCCGATCCGCGGGAGGTGCGGCTCTCACCGTTCGACGCCCGGCACCGGCAACTCGGAGCGGTCTTCACCACTTTCGCCGGCCTCGAGCTGCCCAACTGGTTCGAAGCCAACGCGCCGTTGGTGGCGGAGTGCCGCTCCATGATCCCGGCGAGGACCGGGTGGGCGGCGCAACATTGGTCGCCCATCCAGGGCGCCGAGCACCTGGCCACCCGCCGCCAAGCGGGCCTATTCGACCTAACCGGGCTCTCCATCCTCGAGGTGGCCGGACCCGATGCCCTCGCACTGGTCGATCGGATTTGCGCCAACCGGATGGCGGTAGCCCCGGGGAGGGTGATCTACACGACTTGGCTGACCAAGGGTGGTGGGGTGCGGCGCGACCTGACGGTGGCCAGGCTGGCTGCCGACCGATTCTGGCTGTTCGTCGGTGAGGGAACCCGACCCCGTGACTTCGAGTGGGTGAGGCGGGCGGCTTACGGTTACGGCGTGGCGGTGATCGACTTGTCCGACGCCTACACCGCCCTCGGGTTGTGGGGACCGGCCGCTCGACGAGTGCTGGCGAAGGTGACCGCAACCGACCTGACCAACGACGCCTTTCCCTACTTCACCGCCCGGTGGATCGACGTCGGTTTCACCCGGGCGCTGGCCCTACGCATCTCCTACGCCGGAGAACTGGGGTGGGAGTTGCACTTCTCCAACGACTTCGCCCTCCCGGTCTGGGATCTCCTGATGGGGGCCGGCGCCGCCGAGGGTCTCGTCCCGGCCGGTCTCGGAGCCTTTGACTCGCTTCGACTGGAGAAGGGCTACCGGTTGTGGGGCACCGACGTATATACGGAATACGACCCGTACCAGGCCGGCTTGGGCTGGACGGTGAAGATCGAAAAGGGCGAGTTCATCGGCGCGGAGGCCGCCCGTCACCGGCGGGGGGTGGCGCCGACCAAGATACTCAGCTGCCTGGTCCTCGAAGAACGGGAGGCGGTAGCACTGGGCTATGAGCCGATCATGGATGGTGATACCTGCGTCGGTCACGTCACCAGCGGCAACTTCGGATATTCGATCGGGAAGTTCATCGTCTATGGATACCTCCCTTCCGAATATGCCCGGCTCGGGAGGCGACTTGAGATCATCTACCTCGGCGAACGATACGCCGCAACAGTGGCCGCCGACCCCCAGTTCGACCCCAAGATGGAACGGATGAAGGCCTGAGATGCCGAGGGAGGGATCGGCCCGATCCGAGCGGCGGGCGGCGCGGATTGGCGGCATTCATCAGCTGCCCTGGCGCCCGCTCCGCAACCCGTACCGGCCGATTGAGGTTGTCTCTGCTGATCAGATCGAAGCCATCCATCAAGCTTCGCTTCGGATCCTCGCTGAGACCGGCATGGACTTTCTCCACCCCGAGGCCCTTTCCATCCTGCAGGAAGGCGGGGCGTCGTTGGAGTCGGGCGCCAACCGAGTGCGCTTCGACCCGGATTGGGTACAAGCCACGGTGGCTACGGCCCCTCCCTCCTTCATGCTCCACGCCCGCAACCCCGATCGCTCGTTGCAACTCGGCGAGAATCACGTCAACTTCGGGACGGTTGCATCGGCTCCCAATGCTTCGGACGCCGACCGGGGACGAAGGAGCGGAAACTTTGAGGACTACCAGAACCTCGTCCGCCTCGGGCATTTCTTCAACGTCATTCACTTCTTCGCCGGCTATCCGGTGGAGCCGGTCGACCTGCCACCCGCTACCCGCCATCTCGACTGCCTGGCGGCATGCGTAACCCTTACCGACAAGCCGTTTCATGCCTACGCCCTGGGCCGGCAACGCATCCTTGACGCCATCGAAATCGTTCGAATCGGCCGAGGGGTCAGGGAAGAACAGCTCGTCGGGCAACCGTCGCTATTCACGGTAGTCAACACCTCCTCACCTCTTCGTCTGGACGGCCCGATGATCGAAGGGCTGATCGAGATGGCACGCATGGGCCAGGCGGTCGTGGTCACGCCGTTCACCTTGGCGGGGGCGATGGCGCCCGCCAGCATCGCCGGGGCCCTCGCCCAACAGAACGCCGAAGCATTGGCCACCATCGCCCTCACCCAGCTGGTCCGTCCCCGAGCCCCGGTGATGTACGGAGGGTTCACCTCCAACGTCGATATGCGATCGGGGGCCCCGGCATTCGGCACCCCCGAATATGTCAAAGCGGCGCTGGCCGGGGGCCAACTCGCCCGCCGATATCGGCTTCCCTATCGCTCTTCTAATGCCTGCGCCGCCAACGCGGTTGATGCCCAAGCGGCCTACGAAGCGGCGATGTCGACCTGGGGGGCGGTGATGGGGGGTGCTTCGATGCTCATGCACGGCGCCGGGTGGATGGAGGGCGGGCTCCGGGCCGACTTCGAGAAGTTCGTCATCGATGTCGAACTCCTCCAGAACATGGCCGTTTTTCTCGAGCCGTTGCGAGTTGACGAGTCCGAGTTGGCCGTCTCCGCCATCGCCGAAGTTGGACCCGGAGGCCATTTTTTTGGCTCCCCCCACACGCTGGAGCGTTACGAAACCGCCTTCTACCAGCCCCTCGTATCCGACTGGCGCAACTTTGAGACTTGGCAGCAGGCCGGCTCTCCCACCGCCGTCGAACACGCCAACCGCTTGTGGAAACAGGCCCTGGACGAATACCGCCAGCCACCGCTCGCCCCGGCGGCGGCCGAGGAGCTGGCGGACTTCGTCGCCCGACGCCGAGAAGAGGGTGGCGCCGCCTAAGGCCTGCCGAACCCTGGGTTCCAGCCAACGAAATCATCGACTGGAGCCCTGGGTTCGCTCGTTTCGGTAAGGTCGGTCGGCGATGGGGACGATCGAGCTTCCGTCCAAACGCTTCCAGGAGGTCTTCGGTAAGAAGATGGCTTATGTCGAGGTGGGCGAGGGTGATCCGATCGTCTTCCTCCACGGCAACCCGACCTCGTCGTTTCTGTGGCGGAAGGTGATCCCATCCCTGGCGGGACTCGGTCGCTGTTTGGCGCCCGATCTCATCGGCATGGGCGACAGCGACAAGCTCGACGACAGCGGGCCGGACCGCTACACCTTTGTGGAACATCGCACCTACCTCGAAGAGCTGCTCGAACGGCTTGGGGTGCGAGACCGGATGGCCTTGATAGTCCACGACTGGGGTTCGGCACTGGGGTTCGACTGGGCGTTCCGACATCAAGCCGCCGTGAAGGGGATCGCCTACATGGAGGCGCTGATCGGCCCGGTGACATGGGACCAGTGGCCGGAGCAGGCTCGTAGGATTTTTCAAGGCTTCCGCTCCGAGTCCGGGGAGTCGATGATCCTCGAGAAGAACTTCTTCGTCGAACGAGTGCTCCCCGCCTCAGTGCTCGAGCCCCTGCCTCCCAACGTAATGGAGGAGTACCGGCGGCCATTCAACGAGCCCGGAGAAGCGAGGCGCCCGACCCTGACCTGGCCCCGGCAGCTTCCGATCGACGGTGAACCGGGCGACGTCCACCTGATCGCCACCGATTACCACCGCTGGCTGAGATCCAGTCCCGTCCCCAAGCTGTACATCCACGCCGAGCCCGGTTTCTTCAGCCCCGGCAACTCGGCCGCAACCAAGGATTGGCCCAATCAGAGAACCGTGACGGTCCGCGGACACCATTTTCTTCAGGAAGACTCGGGCGAGGAGATCGGCGCAGCCATCGCCGCCTGGTACCGCCGGTTGTGAGAGGTCCGGTGAAGGACCCCGGGTAAGCCGTTGACCGCAACCGATGCGTGGGTGATAGGGTTCGGTCTGGAGAGTGAGGATTGGCTCGTCGTTCGGGCCCCCGTCGAAAGGAGTCTTAATGAAGGACTCACGTGTTCGTTACGGAATTTTTGCCACCGTCATCACCGGGCTCGCCGTATTGCTTTTGGCACCGGCGGCGATCTCGAAGGTGGCGCCGCCAGCACCTCTGAAACCGGCAGCCACCGTGACACAGATCGGTTCGGCCGCCGCCAACACAGCCCTCCGGCTCCCGGTGCTCGCCCAGATCGTATCCCCAACCGTGACGGTCACCGCAACCGATCCCAATGCGGCCGAGGCCGGATCCAATACCGGCACCTTCACCGTCTCCCGCACCACTACGACCGGAGCCCTAACCGTCAACCTCACGCTGACAGGCACGGCGGTCAACGGCACCGACTACACCCTGCTCGCCACGTCCGTAGTTATTGCCGACACCCAGGCCTCGGCCACGGTGACGGTAACCCCGACGAATGACTCCCTCCCCGAAGACGATGAGACGGTGATCCTCACCGTGGTCGCCGGAACTGGCTACACCATCGGGTCCCCGGCCAACGCCACCGTCACCATCGATGACAACGACCCTCCGGTGGTGAGCGTGGCGGCTTCGGATTCGGCAGCTTCAGAAACCGGACCGGACACAGGGATGTTCACCGTCTCGCGAACCGGATCGACCACCTTTGCTCTCACCGTCCACTACACCTTGGGCGGTTCGGCGGGCAACGGCACCGATTACGCCGGGTTGGGAACCTCGGTGGTAATCGCCGCCGGGCAGCCATCGGCCTCGATTGTGGTGACACCAATCAATGACGTCATCGCTGAGGCAGCCGAGACAGTGGTGCTCAACCTCGCTGCCAACCCCTCTTATGCGGTCGGTTCGCCATCGTCGGCGACGGTGAACATTGCCGACAACGACCTCCCCGTGGTCACCGTCAACGCGTCAGATGACTCAGCCTCGGAGTCGGGACCGAGTACCGGCACCTTCACCTTCAGCCGAACTGGAGATCTGAGCGGCGCCCTGACCGTCAATTACTCCATCGGTGGATCGGCCACCAACGGCAGCGACTATGCCGCCCTGCTCGGAACTGTGGTCATACCTGCCAGCGCCTCCACCGCCACGGTGGTCGTCACGCCGGTCGATGACGCCCTGGTCGAGGGACAGGAGACCGTGATCCTGACGGTGGCCGCGGGAACCGGATACAGCATCGGCTCCCCCAACAGCGACGACGTCAAGATCGCCGACAACGACGGGCCCACACCCGTCCCAGGGACCATGCCGACTACCAAGGACCAGTGCAAGAAGGGCGGCTGGCAGACCTTTGGTGTGTTCAAGAACCAGGGTGACTGTGTCAGCTGGATCGCCACCGGTGGGAAGAATCCACCAGCGGGTTGATCGTTACGAAATCTGGCGCATCTCGGCGCCGAACAGGTAGGCGTGGGAAAGCGCGGCCACGAGGAATAGGAAGATGATCGCACCTGCGGAGAGAGCGCCGGCGGTCAACTGCTCCCGGCTCGACACATACCAACCCAGCCCAAGGCCCCCGGCGACCAGCATCAGTGCGGTGATTGTCCCGCCCCACCAGGCTGCCCGCCAGGGAATCCGGCGAACGGTGAACCATTGGAATTGCAAGGCGAACAGGCTGGCCAGCGCGACCACAGAGACGATCGGGATGAGGGGCTGAATCGCGCCGTCGAGCCAGGGAACCCGATCAGCCAAGAAGCGCTCGGCGCCGACCGTGACGAGGTTGACACCTAGGACCGCCATCAAAAGCAATCCAAGGGCGAAGGTGGCCATGAAACCGGTGAGTCGGTCCCAGGCGAAGCCGAGCACTCCTGAGCGAAGATCGCCGGAGGTCGAGAAGATGTCGTTGAGCGACTGCCGTATCTCGACGAATAGCCCCGACCCTGCCCACACGAGCACCGCCAGGCCGGCCAAACCGCTGCCGGTGGCGGCACCGGCTGTGGCCGAGAGGGCCCGGTCGATCACCTGCCCCACCGACCAGCCGAAGGCTTCGGTGGCCCGATCAACCAGGGCGGCGGCGACCTCGTCGCGGCGGAACACGAATCCCGCCACCGAGGCGGCCAGGAGCAGCAACGGGGACAGCGAGAACAGGCTGCGGTAGGCGATCGCCAGCGCCATCCTTCCCGCCTTGTCCTCCCCGTAGGAGCGGACCGCCTCCCGAACCACGCCGACGGGGTAGCGCCACGACCGTCGCCCTTGAGCCTTGGGCGCGTCGCTCACCGAGCCAGTCTCCTATAGGAGGCGCTGACGTCGGCGGCTGCGAGCGGCTGAGCGCCGGATCGGGGCCAGTACACCGGGATCCCAGCCGCCGAGGTCGTCGAGGCGGGGATCGTTGGAGTACATCTTGACCACCGGTACCAAAAGCCCCGCCTCTTTCATGATCCACCCGGCGGTTTCCAGCTGTTCGTTGACGACCAGCGTCACCACCAGGCCCTCCTCGCCGGCGCGAGCCGTTCGACCCGAGCGGTGCAGGTAGGTGGTGGAGTCTTCGGGTAGGTCATAGTGAACGACGACATCGACCCCTTCGATGTCGAGCCCGCGGGCGGCAACATTGGTGGCGACCAACACCCCCACCCTTCCCCTACGGAACTGACGTAGGGTTTGTTCCCGGCTGGGTTGTGGCATGTCACCGTGGATGGCGCTGGCTTTCACCCCCAACGCCTTGAGCTCCCCTGCGACCCGGTCGCAGTTTCGCTTCGTGCGAACAAACACCAGGGTGCGTTGGGTACCGCTCGCAATCCGAGCGGTGACCCTGGCCTTGTCGGTCGACTGCACTTCGAGGAACCGATGTTCCGAGGTCTCGACGGTCACCGTGCTCGATTGGACGTTGTGGAACACCGGATCCTTCATGTAGTTGCGGACGAGCACCTGGACCCGATGGTCGAGGGTGGCGGAAAACAACATCGTCTGATGTCTGGCAGTTACCCGCCGCATGATCGATTGGACCTGGGGAAGGAAACCGAGGTCGGCCATCTCATCCGCCTCGTCGATCACTACCACTTCCAAACGATCGAGCTGCACCTGACCTCGATCGAGCAAGTCGATCAGGCGAGCCGGAGTGGCGACAATCACCTCCACCCCCGCCCCCAGAGCCTTGATCTGATCCCTGAGCGAGGCGACACCGTAAACCGCCAAGACCCGTTGGGAACGTACCGCCGCCAGCGGGGCCAGGATGGCGGCTACCTGTGCGGCCAGTTCGCGGGTGGGAACGATCACCATGGCGCTCGGACGTGAGGGCAGCGCTCGGGAGATCCGCTCGATGGTTGGCAAGCCGAAAGCGAGGGTCTTGCCCGACCCAGTTTGGGCGCGCCCACAAACATCGAGTCCGGCCAGGGCGTCGGGTATGGTCAAGGCCTGGATGGGAAAGGGTTCAACGATCCCGTCACCCGCCAAGACATCGTTGAGGTCCGGAGAGATACCAAGGTCGAGAAAGAGGGGGGCAGGTTCAATTGTCTCGGTGGCGAGAACCACGTTTCTCCTGGCGTCGGAAGCGGCTCGATCCATCAAGGAGAGCCAGCCCGGATCCGGGCTTGGACCACAGGATAACCCAAGATGGACAGTACGCCTATCCGGCCCGGCGAGGCCTGCCAGGGATGATCCAGCACGAACCGTGTTGTTGCATGCCGATATGCGGGTAATAGGTGGCGGCGGCCGGGGCAGCCAGCAGGATGAGGGTGGTGTCAAGGCCAGCATGACGGTGCGTGCGATCGATCAGTTCCCGACCGATGCCCCGGCCCTGTAGCCGGCGAGCCACCGCCAGATCGGAGAGGTAAGTGCGGTAGGCGAAATCGGTCAGGGCCCGGCTGACCCCGACCAGTTCATCGTCTACCCGGGCGGTGAGGGTTACGTCGGCGTTGGCCAACATCGCATCGATCACGGTGGGATGCCCAACCGGTCGTCGTTCGGCCAGCCCCGAAGCCTCGAGCACTCCGACGAACTCGGCTGCGGCCAGATCAGGTTCGATTGCATAAGAGATTTCCACTTTCCTCATAGGCTAGGTCTCAGCTAGGGACGTGATTGACGGGTCTGGATGGGCGGGCCATACTGCACACAGCATGACCCACCGCCTCTTCATCATCATTAGCCCTTAGGCATACGCCCTCCAACGGCGTGTGTCCTAGACCCTTCGCCAGCCGAAGGGTTTTTTGTTGGCCACAGGTCTTTGGTTGGCCAGGATCACCAATAGAGGAAACAATGAGCCGCCTCGAAATCTACGACACGACTCTCCGTGACGGATCCCAGCAGGAGGGGATCTCCCTCACGGTCGGCGACAAACTGCGCATCGCCGGGCTGCTCGATCAGCTCGGGGTGGCGTATATCGAAGGTGGCTGGCCCGGGGCGTTGCCCAAGGACGACGAGTTCTTTGCCAGGGCCAGGAAAGAAATCGACCTCAAGAACTCCCAACTGGTGGCGTTTGGCGCCACTCGCCGGCCCTCAGCCCGGGCGGGCGCCGACCCTCAGCTCGAAGCTTTGTTGGCCGCCGAAACCGAGACGATCTGCATCGTCGGAAAAGCCTGGGATTATCACGTCAGGGAGGCGCTCCGCACAGACCTCGACGAAGGAGTGCGGATGGTCGCCGAGTCGGTGGCCCACCTTCGAGATCACGATCGGAGGGTCTTCTTTGACGCCGAACACTTCTTCGACGGGTTTGCCGCCAATCCGGAATTCGCCCTGGGCGTGTTGAACGCCGCCGTCGAGGCGGGAGCGGAACGGTTGGTGTTATGCGACACCAATGGCGGCACCCTTCCCCATCAAATCGTCGCCACCATCGACCGGGTGCGGGCCGCGTTTGCCGACGCCGCCCTCGGCGTTCACTTCCACAATGACGCCGGTTGTGCGGTGGCCTCGTCGCTTGCCGCGGTTCAGGCTGGGGTGCACCAGGTCCAAGGGTGCGTAAACGGTTACGGGGAAAGAACCGGCAACGCCGACCTCTGCTCAATCATCCCCGACTTGGAACTGAAGATGGGCATTGCCGTCCTCGGAGCCGAGCGGTTGGCTGACCTGGCACCGATCTCACATCACATCGCCGAGATCGTGAATATCTCCCTCGACCCCCACCGGCCCTACGTCGGGTCTTCCGCCTTCACCCACAAGGCGGGCCTCCATACCTCAGCCCTGGCCCGTCAGCCCGACGCCTACGAGCACACCCGACCCAGTTTGGTCGGCAACACCACCCGAATGGTCGTCTCCGAACAGGCGGGGCGGGCGGCAGTGGTACAAAGGGCTGGCGAGCTGGGGTTGGCGATCAACGACACCGACGCCCGGCGAGTCCTGGAACGGGTCAAGGAGCTCGAACACGGCGGTTACCAATTCGAGGCGGCCGACGGCTCGTTTGAGCTGCTGGTCAGGAGGATGCTCGGTTGGGAACAGCCCTACTTCGCGCTCGAATCATTCCGGACCTTCGTCGAACGCCGAGCCGATGAGGAGGTGGTCGCCGAAGCTACCGTCAATATCAGAATCGACGGTGAACGGGTGGTTACCACCGGGGAGGGGAACGGACCGGTCAACGCCCTCGACCAGGCGCTGCGGGCCGCGTTGCGGAACACCTACCCCGAGATCGACCACTTGCGGCTTACCGACTACCGGGTGCGAGTTCTCGACTCCTCCGACGGAACGGGGGCGCGGGTCCGGGTGCTGCTCGAAACCTCCGATTCGGAAACCTCCTGGTCGACGATCGGCGTGCACGACAATGTCATCGAGGCCTCGTGGGAGGCCCTGGTCGATGGAATCATCATCGGGCTGACCAGGCTGCGGTCTCGCCTCCCCTGATGCCACTTCGGACCCCCGGCTAGGCTTTCGGAAGATCCCGTGTCCTCCTCATTCTTCATAGCCCTCGCCGTCGGCGTCCTCGCCGGAGGCGCCCTCGCGTTCCTGATCTCAGCCCGACGGCGGGATGATGCCGATCGGCGCCTGCGCAACTTGCGCACCAGGGTCATCTCCCTCGAAATTCAACGCGATCGTTTCGCCGAGGACCTCGAGCGGTCGCGTACCGAACTGGAAGAACGTGACCTAGAACGAAGCAATGCCCAACTGGAGAGATCTCATCTCGAGCAGTCGGACCGGGAGGTCGACCGACTCACCCGCGAGTTGGAGCGGGTGAGGTCCCAGCTGTCGGCGCGGAACGCTGGGGAAATGGCCGAGCTCGAGCGGGCCAGGGCAGAGTTGGCCGAGCGTGAACGCCGCCTCCCCAGGAAAGAGCTCTTCGTAGTCATCGATCACAACAGAGTGGGCGACCTTCGCCAGATCAAGGGCATCGGACCGAAGCTGGCACAACGTCTCACCCAGGAAGGTGTCCAGGACCTGACCGACCTGGCCGACCTGTCCGATGATGATCTGGAGGATCTGGGCCGGAGATTGCCCGGGGTTTCGAACAAGATCTGGGACTGGAGACAGCAGGCCGCCGAGTTAGTTGAAAAGTGGGTCGAGCCCAACGAGCTGGCGGATGATTCTGGCAGTGGCGCCCCAGAGAAGATCCCCGTCCAAGTCGAAGAACCAGATCTTTCGATCGTTCCAGACCTCGAATACCCACCCGTCCAGATGGGCTAGGTCGGTCAGACGCGGCTCGTAGACCGCCGCCACCTCCCGCGGCGACGGCTTGAGGATCAACTCGCCGTGGATGCGCCCCACGACGGGCATTACCAGCAGGCTGAACTCGACCGTATGAATCGGAGGTAGGAACCCGATCACTTCTACGGCCTCTGGCTCTATACCAACTTCTTCTCGTGCTTCCCTGAGGGCGGTGTCGATTGGGCCATCGTCGTCGGGATCCGGTCGACCCCCGGGAAGGGCGATGTGACCGGCGTGAGTCGGCATCGTCTCGGGGCGCTTGGTGAGGATCACCCGGACATCAGAGGCCGGATCCTCGAATAGTGGCACGAGGACGGCCGCAGTGTCCGACCCCCCCAACTCTGGTTGCTCTGACAACAGCTGTAGGCGGTCCCACACACTCGGTCCTTTGGCGTCTGTCCTTCTTTCACTGGCACGTTATAGGCTCTGGCGCTGATGCCCTCCGAACGCTTCGAGACCGAGCGACTCGTGCTGCGACGATTCAGCCGCCGTGATGTGTCGGCTCTCACCGAGGCGGTGCAGGCTTCCTTGCCGGCGCTCAACGAGTGGCTGCCTTGGGCCCACCCTGGCTACCGGCGTGAGGACGCCAGCCTCTACGTCCGTGACAGCCTCGAAGCATGGAAGGAGGGCCGGGCCTACGACTGGGCGATCCGTTTGATAGGCAACCCTCGACGCCATATCGGCAACATCTCCACCTGGCCAGTCTCCCGTCTCACCCGCACTGGGGAGATCGGGTATTGGATCAGGACCGATGAGACCGGAAAGGGGATGGCGGCCGAAGCCACTGGCGCTGTGGTCAGGCTCGGATTCGACGAGCTGGGGTTTCACAAGCTCGTGTTGCGAGTCGCCATCGGCAACCTCGCCTCAGAACGGGTGGCCGAGAAGCTCGGGTTCGCCCGCGAGGGTGTCCTCCGCGAAGAACTCTTGATCCGGGGCCGATGGGTGGACCACACCCTTTTTAGCCTGCTCGACCGGGAATATCAGCACCGCTATCAAACAGGCGTCAGGTCCTAGGCGCAAGGCGGCGCCAGCCATTAGCCTCTAGCGGCGTGAATATATGCGTCACGTGCCGAGGATCCAGGGGTTCGGTGCCAGCCAGCGGCCGTCAATATCAGCGATATGGCGGTGCGACCACGTGTTTTGAGGTCGACCTACAAGAGCAGAATCACCGGCTACTGATCGACGCCGGTACCGGTGCCCTCAGCATCAACGGCGAGCCGGCCAATGGGCCGATGCACTATTCGATCCTCCTTACCCATCTGCACTGGGACCACACGCTGGCGCTGCCTTTCTTCGCTCCGATCTACGACCCGCGCAACACCATCGATTTCTATGGGCACCCGGTGGACGGTTTGGGGATCGAAGAGGCGATCAATGCCGTGATGCAACCGCCCTGGTTCCCGGTCACGTTCGAGTCCTGCCCTTCGACGAAACGGTTTCACCACCTTGACGGCTCGACCTTCAACCTGGCCGGGATCTCGATCAGCTATTCCCGGCTTTACCACCCTCAGGGCGTGACCGGTTACCGCCTCGAGCGCGATGGCGCTGTCCTGGCGGTGGCGACCGACGTCGAACACGGTGATCAGGAGAGCGACCGGTCTGTGCGCGAACTGGCTCGTGGAGCGGATGTCCTCATATATGACGCCCAATATCACCCCGATGAACATGAGCAACTCCATATGGGATGGGGGCACAGCACCTGGCAGGAGGCCGTTGCGGTGGCTCGAGACGCCGGGGTGGGCCGGCTCATCCTCACCAGCCACGACCCTGCCCGCTCCGATGATGGGGTGGACATGATCGTGGCCATGGCCCGCGAACATTTCCCGAACACGGAGGGGGCTGCCGAAGGGATGAAGTTCGAGGTCGGTTCCTAGGTAACCGCGTACCTAAGGTTTGGGGTGTGGCCTGACCACCAAGATCCGCTAAAGAATCGCCCTCGTCAGCCGCCAGCCGCCAACACCCGGGTCGCTTCGCCGAAGACCGAGGCGAGGGTTGGGAAGACACCCACGACCAGCGTCAACACTCCGGCGATTCCGAGTGCAAGACGTAGGGCTCCGCTGGGCACCGCCGCCCGATCGCCGGCTGCCACGGCCGGAGGCGGATCGAGCCAGACCGCCTTCACCACCCGGGCGTAGTAGTAGAGGGCAATCACGGCATTGACCGCGGCGATGACGGCCAGCACCACCGTGGCGGTACCGCCGGCAATCATCACCGACCGGAACATGACGAACTTGGCGAACCAGCCGGCCAGCGGCGGAATACCGGCGAGGGAGAAGAAGAACATCGCCGCCAGCACCCCCAGCCGGGGGTCGTAGGCTCCGAGCCCGGCCCAGCCGTCGATGTCACCGGTCCCGGTCTTCCGTGCCCCGGCGATGACCACGGCAAACGCACCCAGGTTCATCAGCGCGAAGATCACCAAATACACCACCGTGGCCGAGAAAGCCTCACCCAGATCGGTTCCCGCCACTGCGGCGGAGGCGAAGGGAACCAGCATGAACCCCGCCTGGGCGATCGACGAGTAGGCGAGCAGCCGAACAATGTTGGTTTGGCGGAGGGCCGACAGGTTGCCGATGGTCATCGACGCCGCGGCCATTACCCATAGGGCCGGTGCCCAAATCTCAGCCGCCCCGGGAAGCGCCTGGTACATGATGATCAACATCCCGACAAACCCGGCGGCTTTGGAGTTGACCGAAAGGTAGGCGGTAACCGGGGTGGGCGCGCCCTCATATGTGTCCGGTGCCCAGAAGTGGAAGGGGACCGCCGACACTTTGAAACCGAACCCGACCAGCATCAGCAGGATCCCCAGTCCCAGCGCCGCCGAGGACGCCAGGCCGCGGTCGCCCACGGCCGAACGGATCCCCTCAAAGGTGACGGCACCGGTCAATCCGTAGATGAGGGACATCCCGTAGAGAAGCAGAGCGGTGGAGAGCACCCCGAGGATGTAGTACTTAAGCGAGGCCTCGTTTGACTTGACGTCGCCCTTCCGCCAGCCGGCCAGCAAGAACAACGGTGCAGTGGTCAGCTCGAGGCCGATGAACAGCACTATCAAATCACGCCCCGAGGCCATCACCATCGACCCGAGGAGCGAGCAAAGGAGAAGGAAGTAGTACTCCCCCTGGTAATAACGGTCACCCTCGATGTATGAGACCGACATCAACAGCACCAGATAGGCGGAGAGAACGAAGAGACCCTTGAGCACAAGCGCGAACACATCGACCGTATAGGAGCCGTCGAACATCGAGCGTGTGCTGCCGTCAAAGGCCATGATGAGCAGCGGGATGGCCGAAAGCGATACCCCGAGGACCGAGACGATGGCGGTGATGAACTTGGCGGAACGGGGGAGGATCAGATCGAGGCCCAGCACGACCAGGATGGTGGCGGTGACCACCAGTTCGGGGGCGAGGGCCAGATAGTCGATCTCAAAGCCCACCGGTCATCCTCCCAGCGCCCGGCCCAAAGCGGCGATCGGTTCGGATGGAAAACTCCCCTGCACCATGCTCACGACGGCGTCGGTAGTCGCCTCGAAGACGACCCGCGGGTAGATACCAACCACCACGATCAGGACGACCAGGGGAACCCAGGCCGCCAGCTCGTACCGGTCGACATCGTGGAGGTGATGACCCTGCCATTGCTCGGAGGGTTCGCCCAGGTTTACCTTTTGCAGCATGTAGAGCATGTAGCCGGCGGTGAGAACCGTCCCTACTGCCCCTAACACCATGGCGGTGCGGAAAAGACCGAGGGGCAGTCCGGCGGCAGGGTTGTAGGCCCCGAGCAGCGACATGAACTCCCCCCAGAACCCGGCCAGCCCGGGCAGACCGAGGGAGGCGAAGGTTGTGAAGGCGAAGATGCCTCCGAGCATGGGCAGCAGCTTCTGGTTCCCACCGAGACGGGCCATCTCTCTGGTGTGGTAGCGATGCGAGATCGCTCCGGCAAGGAAGAAGAGCAGCCCGGTGATCAGCCCATGGGCGACCATTCCGATGATCGATGCGTTGATACCGACGTCGGTGAGGCTGGCAATCCCCAGCATCACGAATCCCATGTGACCGACTGAGGAAAAGGCGATCAGGCGCTTCATGTCGGTTTGGGCCAGGCAGGCGAGCGATCCGTAGATGATCCCGATGACTGCCAGCACGGCTATCGCCGGCGCCCAATCATGGGCGGCCTCGGGGAGGATGGGAAGCGCGATCCGGATGAAGCCGTACGAGCCGAGCTTCAGCATGATGGCCGCCAGCACCACCGATCCGACCGTGGGAGCGGCGGTGTGAGCGTCGGGCAACCAGGTGTGGAGCGGCCACATCGGGACCTTGACGGCGAACCCGAGGAACATCGCCCCGAACACCAGCCAGCCGAACTTCCCGGCGAACACTTCGGGGGTGTTGGAGGCGATTGCGATCAGTTCAGGAATGTCAAAGGTGCGATCGCCGGCCACGTCGGAGCGGAAATAGAGCGCCAGGAAGCCGAGCAGCATGAAGGCCGAACCGAACAGCGTGAACAGGAAGAACTTGATGGCGGCGTAGAGCCGAGTTTCGGTTTCCCGGGCGAAGCCGGGAATCTTCCGGGGCACCTTGTCGCCCCAGATTCCGATCATGAAGTACATCGGGAGCAGCACGACTTCGAAGAAGATGAAAAAGAGGACGAGGTCGAGAGCGACAAAGGTACCGTTCAGCCCGGTGGCGAGGATGAGAAGGAGGATGAGGAACGCCTTCGGGTTGTGGGGCTCATCCCAGTGATCCCACGAATAGATAACCGAGAGCAGCACGATGACGGTGGAAAGGATCAAGAGCGGAAGGCTGATCCCGTCGACCCCGATGTGATAGTTGGCATTGATCGCCGAAATCCAGGAGTGGTTGACCTCAAACTGGTATTTGGAGGCGGCCGAATAGTCGAACCGTGCCACCACTCCGAGCGAGATGAGGAAGGTCACCGCCGTCGCCGCCAACCCGAGACGCTTTATCAGGAGCTCGTTGGACTTGGGGATGGCGGTCATGAGCAACGCGGCGACGATGGGGATGAACACCACCAGCGTCAGCCCCCATTGATTGAACAGATCCATCGGTATCAGTCCCTCTCCTAGCGAAACACCACGACTGCCAAGACCAGCACCAGTGCCCCCACCACGAAGCCGGTGGCGTAGTGCTGGAGCCGCCCGCTCTGCATCCGACGCAGCGACCCTCCGGTCGAGTCAGCCGCCGCGGCGATCCCTCCTATCAGGCCATCGATCCCCCTCTGATCGAGACCGCGGTAGACAAAGCGGGACATCAGCAAAGAAAGCCCGGCGGCGCCATTGATGATGCCGTCGATGACGTAGGTGTTGGTCCAGTTGACCGCCCGGGCGATGGGCCCTTTGATCGGGGCGACGATCCCGTACCAGTAGAGATCGTCGAGGAAATATTTGCGCCGCAGCAGCGGGTAGAGCAGAGGAATCTCGATGCGATCCCTTTGGCGCTGGGTCTGACGCTCTGGATGGAAGATCAGATAGGCGAGCAGGATGCCTACCAGGCCGGCGATCACTCCGGGGAAGAGAGCGGCGAGATCGAACGAGGTCGGGGCCGCTTCGGGGTGGAACACCTCCCGCACCTCTACCCAACGATGGAAGCCGGTGAACACTCCTGGAATGTTCAGCCAACCGGCGGCGACCGCACCAACCGCCAAAGCGATAAGCGGCACAGTCATGACCCGGGGCGACTCATGCGGATGGCCGTGGCCCTGGTAGGTGCCGTGGAAGGTGAGGAAAACCATCCGGAAGGTGTAGAAGGCGGTCACAAACGCAGCGGCGATGCCCAGCCACATGATGGTGGTGGCGCCGGCGTGGTTGAAGGTGGCCAGGATCTCGTCTTTGGAGAAGAAACCAGCGAGGGGGGGGATCCCAGCCAGGGCCAAGGCTCCGATGACGAAGGTTCGATAGGTGATCGGCATGTCCTTGCGGATGCCGCCCATGTCCGACATGTTGTTGGAGTGGACGGCGTGAATGACCGACCCCGCCCCCAGGAACAGAAGTGCCTTGAAGAAGGCGTGAGTCCACAAGTGGAACAGGCCGGCGGCATACCCGCCCGCGCCGAGGGCGGCGGTCATGTAGCCGAGTTGGCTGACGGTCGAATAGGCGAGAACCCGTTTGATGTCATCCTGGACAAGGGCGAGCAAGCCCGTGATGAAAAGAGTGGCGGCCCCGATCCACAGCACCCAGGTGCGCGCCCCTGCCGCCATTTCTTCATAGAAGGGGAACATGCGGGCGATCAGATAGACCCCGGCAGTGACCATGGTGGCGGCGTGCATCAGCGCCGACACGGGGGTGGGACCGGCCATCGCATCCGGCAGCCATACGTGCAGGGGGAACTGGGCGCTCTTACCCATTGCCCCGAAGAAGATGAGGAGACCAGCTACCACCGCCACCGCCCCGAGGGCCGCCACTCCTTCTTCCACTGCATCAAAGATTTCGGTGAAACGGAATGTGCCCACAGTGATCCCCAGCGCGACCGCTCCCAGCACGAGCCCGACGTCGGCGACCTTGTTCACGTAGAACGCCTTCATCGCCGCCGATGAGTTCTCCTTCTTCTCCCAGTAGTGGCCAATCAAGAGGTAGGAGGCGAGACCGACCCCTTCCCATCCGATGATGAGTTGGACGAGATTGGGGGCGGCCACGAGGACCAGCATCGAACCGGCGAATAAGGATAAGGCGGCGAAGAAGAAAGGCACCCTCACATCCCCCTGCATGTATCCAACGGCATATATGAAGACCAGTAGGGAGATGGTGGTGACCACCACGAACATCATCGTCGAGAGCCCGTCGACCACCCAGCCCAGCTCGAAGACCAGCGGATGGTCGCCGATCACCCCGATCCGGCCGATCTCGAACTGAACATCGCGGGCCACCCCCGAGGTGATGTTGAGCACGAACAACGAGACGGCGTAAAGAAAGTTGATTGCCATGGCGCCGATGGCGAACTCCGCCCCCAGGTACTTCATCCGCTTGCCGACGACGATGATGAAGAGGAATGCCACAAACGGCAGCACGAGCAGAAGACCGGCATATTGAGCCAGCGGTCCCCCAT
>JBQTHI010000093.1:0-19454 GCA_052390035.1 Actinomycetota bacterium
GGAAAGGCGCCCCCTCCCTTGCCTGTGCCAGCCACTCGGTGGCGAAGGCTCCCGATTGGATTTCATCGAGCACCTTGCGCATCTCGGCGCGGGTTTCATCGGTGACGATGCGCCCCCCGCGGGTGTAGTCGCCGTATTCGGCGGTGTCGGAGATCGAATATCGCATCCATGAAAGACCGCCCTCATAGAGCAGATCGACGATCAGCTTCAGCTCGTGGAGGGTTTCGAAGTAGGCCGACTCGGGTTGGTAGCCGGCGTCTACCAGGGTTTCGTAAGCCCCCTTGATCAACGCCGACAACCCTCCGCAGAGGATGACCTGCTCGCCGAAGAGGTCGGTTTCGGTCTCCTCTTTGAAAGTGGTCTCCAACACTCCTGCCCGGGTGCCGCCGATCCCCCGGGCGTAGGACAGTCCGAGCCGCCGGGCTGAACCAGTGGGGTCCTGGTGGATGGCCAGCAGACACGGAACCCCAGACCCCTCTGTGTAGGTACGGCGGACCAGGTGCCCGGGGCCCTTCGGAGCCACCATCAGCACGTCGACGTCATCGGGCGGGACGATGGCTCCATAGTGAATGTTGAAGCCATGGGCGAACATGAGGGCATCACCGGGACTGAGATTCGGTCCGATCTCGGTCCTATAGAGCTCGGCCATGTGCTGGTCGGGTACGAGCAGCATCACCACCTCAGCATCTTCCGCCGCCTGACCCGGCTCGGTCACCGCCAGCCCGGCGGCGCCAGCTTTGTCCCACGACGATGAGCCGGGACGAAGGCCGACGGTCACTGAAACTCCGGAGTCGGTCAGGTTGAGGGCATGAGCGTGGCCTTGGCTCCCGAAACCAATTACCGCGACCCGCCGAGCTTTGAGCTCTGCCGGATCGGCGTCTTTGTCGTAATAGATGGTGGCCATGCAGCTCCTTGTCGATCGATTCTCAGTTGACCGCCCGCAACCGCGGGGGGCTCTTGGTCTTGGGCTCACGGGTCAGCGCCACTCGCCCCGACTTGACGAGCTCGACCAGCCCGTAAGGCCGCACCAGGGCAAGGAAGTCGTTGACCTTGCGGGGCTCACCGGCGATCTGAAAGGTGATCGAGGTGTGACCAACATCCACTGCGATCGCATCGAAGATGGCGGCGATCTCGAGGATCTCTCCCCGTTTGCCCGGCCCCCCGGCCACCCGAACCATCATGATCTCTCGCTCGATCGACAGTTCTGGGTCGAACTCGAAGATCTTCACGATGTTGATCAGCTTGTGGAGCTGTTTCTTGACCTGTTCGAGGTCGGGCGCCTCGACCACGATCGTCATCCGTGACATTCCGTCCTCATGAGATGGCCCCACGGCCAGGGAGTGGATATTGAAGCCGCGCCTGGCGAGAAGGGAGGACACCCGGGCCAGTACCCCGGGCTTGTCTTCGACGATGATCGAAAGCGTGTGGTTCATGGCAGGTCGCTGGCCGGAGAGATGACTTTCTCAGTGGGACCGAGGATCACCTCGTCGTTGGAGCCACCGGCGGGAACCATCGGAAAGACCATCTCCTCGCGGTCCACCACCATTTCGACCACGACCGGCCGATCTTCGATGGCCAGCGCCTTTTCGAGGGTCGGACCCACTTCGTCGGGGGTCTCCGCTCGCAGACCGGCACACCCCATCGCCTCGGCCAGCTTCGGATAGTCGACTACATCACCAAGGAAGGTGGCCGAGAAGCGCCCCCCATAGAAGAGCCTCTGCCATTGAGTGACCATCCCATGGACGCCGTTGTTGAACACCGCCACCTTCACCGGGATTTTCTCGACGGCTGCGGTGATCAGCTCGTTGAAGGTCATCTGGAAGCATCCGTCGCCGTCGAGGGCAAAGACCAGCTCGTCGGGGGTTCCGGCTTTGGCTCCAATGGAGGCGGGCACGGCAAAGCCCATAGTGCCCAGGCCCCCCGAGTTGATCCAGCGCCTGGGTTGGTCGAACTTCCAGAACTGGCTGGCCCACATCTGATGCTGGCCGACACCGGCCACCACGGTGGCTTGACCGCCGGTGAGCCGGTAGAGCTCCTCGACCACGAACTGGGGTTTGATGGCCCCGTCCGGCTGCTGCTCGTAACGGAGGGGATATTCGGTCTTCCATCGATTGATGGTCTCGAGCCAGGCGGACCGGTCGGGAGCCTCCCGAGCGCCCCAGGCGGATAGGAGCTGTTCCAGGACCCGCCGGGCATCGCCCACGATGGGGACCTGGGCCTCTCTGACCTTTCCGATCTCGGCGGGGTCGACATCGACGTGGATCACCCTGGCGTGAGGGGCGAAGAACTTGGGGTTGCCGGTGACCCGGTCATCAAACCTGGCTCCGACTGCCACCAGCAGGTCGGCCTTCTGGATGGCGGTGATGGCGGTGTATGTGCCGTGCATTCCCGGCATTCCCAACGCCAGAGGATGGTGGTCGGGGAAGGCGCCCCGTCCCATCAACGTGGTCACCACCGGCGTCCTCGTCGCCTCCGCCAATCTCTTCAACTCGCCAGACGCATTCGCTTTGATGACGCCGCCCCCGACATACAGGACGGGACGTTTTGCTCGAGCGAGTAGCTCGACTGCCTCCTTGACTCGCCGCGGATGGCCCTCGACGGTGGGTTTGTAGCCGGGGAGGTTGAGATCGCCCGGGTCTTTCCAGGTGAGCTGCTGGTTGAGCACATCTTTGGGTAAGTCGACCAGCACGGGGCCGGGTCGGCCGGTGCCGGCGATGTGAAAGGCCTCATGGATGACCTCGCCGATCTCGGCCGGATCGGTCACGAAGTAGTTGTGTTTGGTGGCCGGCATCGTGATGCCGGTGGTGTACGCCTCCTGAAAGGCATCATTCCCGACCGCCGACGTCGGAACCTGTCCGGTGATCGCCACGATCGGCACGGAGTCCATCAGGGCATCGGCCAGCGGGGTGACCAGGTTCGTTGCTCCCGGCCCGGAGGTGGCCATGCATACTCCCACTCTCCCGGTGGCCCAGGCATAGCCCTCGGCCATGTGTCCTGCCCCCTGTTCGTGACGGGCGAGGACATGGCGGATGGGGGAGTCGAGGATGGGATCGTAGGCGGGGAGGATGGCCCCCCCCGGGACCCCGAAGACGATATCCACCCCTTCCCGTTCTAAGGATCTGATGAGGGCTTGTGCTCCGGTGATCTTGGTCATTGGCGGGAGGTCCTTGGGCTGGGTGACGTGCTGACGGGGAAACAAAAACCCTCCCGGCCGGGAGGGTTGTGGAGGCGCACACGCCGGTTCGGGGGCGTGTGCGCTATTGAAGTACGAGGATGAAAGAGAACATGATCGGCACCACCAGTATATCTGGCACATGACCGAGGCGAAACCACTCGACTTGGGCTTGCTCGACCAGGCTCTGAAGGCCGCCCGCGCCGCCCTGCGGAGGCTCGACCAGGATCGGGTGCCTGCCCGGCTGCGGGATGTATCACGGCGATCGGGGCGCCTTCCCCCGCCGCTACGGCGATTGTTGGTGGAGCAATTGGACCGGAACGAATGGCTTCGGAAAGAGGCTCTCAAACAATGGCCCGAGGCCGACCCGGAACGTGAACGATCCGATGAGGCGGTGTCGGCGTTGTTCCTGATGCGCCCCGAGGGCTGGGAACAACGGCTGGATTTGATCACCGCCGAGCGACAATCCCGCCAGCAGGAGAGCCGCCTCGACCGGGCCGAGGCGGAGCTGAAGAAGTTGACGATTCAGCTCAAGGTGTCCGAGTCCGAACTGGCCGATGCCCGCCGGGCGGCGAGCACCAAGGGCCCTCCAGCCGACACGCCGACCGATGAGCTCGAGCGCTTGAAGCGGTCGGTCGCCGGTCATAAGGGACGAGCGACCCGCCTGGACCAGCAGCTGGAGAAGGCCGCCGAGGAACTTGCCCGGCTTCTAGATGAGAACGCCGATCTGCGGGGGGAACTGGTGGCGGCCCGTCGTCGGCGCACCCGATCCCAGGCCCAGACGGAGGAGACACCGACCCCAAGAGTTCGAAGGGGCGGGCTCGGGCGTAAGGAGGGCAGGGAGCTGGCGCGTCAGCTCGACGACGTGTTCAGGTCGCTGGCGGTGAAACCCGTCTATGCCGTCGAACCGGACGCTTTGGCGCCCGTGGAACACCTGGAGCTGCCTTGGCGGATTCGGCCCGATCGTGCCGAAGCCTTGGATTGGCTGATCGCCGTCCCATCCGCGGTGGTTGTCGGGTTTGATGGGTGGAACCTGGCCCACCACCTCGCCACGCCACCGGGACCGAGAGAGCGGGACCGGGTGATCGAGATCGCACAGCGGATTTCGGCTCGTGCGCTGGGCAAGCTGCGAGTGGTGGTGGTGTTCGACTCGCGCCAGGCCGATGAGACTTTTTCAGCCAGTGACGTCGAGGTCAGGTTCGTTCCGTCCGCCGACGAAGAGCTCATCGAGATGGCATCCACCGGGTGGCGCGATCTGGTGATCATCACCTCGGATCGTCGGGTGCGCGAGGAGGCGGGAGAGCATGGGGCCATCGGGCTGTGGTCGGAGGCGGTCATCGAGTGGTTGGGTGGAACCCGATGAGAGTGGTGATAGCCGGCGGCGGATTTGCGGGAGCGAGCGTGGCCCGGGCCTTACGCAACCGTGCCGAGGTGACGATGGTCAGCTCCGACAACTTCCTCCTGTTCACTCCGATGCTGGCCGAGGTAGCCGCCGGGGATCTCGACCCCCGGCACATAATTGCCCCGCTTCGCCAGCTCGCCCCCGAGGCTCGCATGGTGCAGGGGATTATCGAGCAGATAGAGCCGGCCGCGGTCCGGTTGAAGGTCCAGCCTTTTTTCGGGGGTCGCACGCTTACGGTGGAAGGCGACTTCCTGGTGGTGGCCTTGGGATCGGTCCCCAACACCTTCGGGGTGCCGGGGGTGGAGGAATATTCCCTTCCTTTCAAAGCGATTGGTGACGCCCTCCGGATCCGCAACCGCCTGCTCGGCCTGATGGAGACCTCGACCAATAGCGAGGCGGCGCCGCTCAAAGTGGCGGTGGTCGGGGCCGGGTTCTCGGGAGCGGAGGTCGCCACGGCACTGGCCGACTTCCTCCACACGGCCCACCGCCGGTTCTACCCGGAGGCGTCAGCCCCCGAGGTGGCCCTGATCGATGCCGTGGAACGTCTGACCCCGGCCCTTTCTCCCGACCTGTCGGCCGCCGCCATGGAGGCGGTGACCCGACGCGGTATCAAGGTGCGGCTGGGATCCCCCGTCATCGAAGTCGGCGCAGAGGGCGTTCGGCTCGGGAGCGGTGAGCTGGTCGAGGCAGGCACAGTGATTTGGGCAGCCGGGGTCAAAGGCCATCCGCTGGTAGCGACCATGGATCTCCCCGCCGAGCGAGGGCGGTTGGTGGTCGACGGTCATCTGCGGGCAACCGCCCACGTCTTTGCAGCCGGTGACGCCGCCCTGGTTCCGGCCGGGGGAGGGACCCTATCCTCGCCGACTGCCCAGTTTGCCCTCCGCCAGGGCCGCTATCTCGGACAACATCTTCCAGACCTCGTGGCCGGGAAGGCAGTGCCCGAGTTTTCATACGACACCAAAGGGGAACTGGTTTCGCTGGGACATCACAACGCCGTGGGACGGGTCTTGGGACTACCAGTGTCGGGACTGCTGGGTTGGTTCCTCTGGCGGAGTTACTACCTCCTCCAGTTGCCCACCTTGCTTCGCAAGGCAAGGGTGGCGATGGACTGGACCCTCGACGTGTTGTTCCCGCCCGACATCGCCTGGTTGCCCAGCTCCGATCTCGGGCCGCAGTAGACCCGTTCTGGCGCGCCAGGACCGTCCCCTGACCCCAGATCGCCGCGCCAAAACGGAAAGGAAACCTGTCCCACCCGAGCGATACGTTGGCGGCATGATCATCGACTGTGATACCTGCATTGGCCAATACACCTCCGCCTGCGACGATTGCGTGGTCAGCTTCATTCTTCACGACGGAACGCTGGCGCTCGAGGATGAAGAATTGGACGCCCTCAAGTTGCTGGCAGACCAGGGGTTGGTACCAGGGCTGCGCTTGGTGCCGTCAACGCCTCTCGAAGATCCCGACGAACTCGCCGTCTGAAGCGAACCCCGGGTTCCAGCCAACGATATCGTCGGTTGTGGCCCCAAGAATCGTCAAGAGGCGGGCGACGCCCCGATCGGGAAATAGGCGAGCCGCGCGTAGTCGGCCACCATCCGATGGGTCGAGAACTGGACCAGGGTGCTGGTGATCGCCTCCTTCATCATCTCCACCCAACCCAAGGGGATCCCCTCTTCGTCCCGGGCGTAATAGAGCGGGACCACCTCCCTTTCCATCAGGCCGTAGAGGGCCGACGAATCGTCGGCGTCTTCGGCGGAGTGGTCGGGCCGGCCATCCGGTGAGCCGAAAGCCCAACCGTTACGGCCGTTGTAGCCCTCCAGCCACCATCCATCCAGCGCCGAGAGATTGAGGACGCCGTTGATGGCGGCTTTCATCCCCGAACTTCCCGAGGCCTCCATCGGCGGGCGGGGGTTGTTCAACCAAACGTCTACCCCTTGGACCATAAAGCGGGCCACACGGGCGTCGTAGTCCTCCAACATGGCGATATGACCCTTGAGAGCCGGAGTCCGGGAGAGCTCAAATATCTGCCTGATGAAATCCTGGCCCTGACGATCAGCCGGATGAGCCTTGCCGGCGAAGACGATCTGCACCGGGTGGTCCGGATTGGTCACCAGCGCCTCCAGCCGGGGAAGATCGGTGAAGAGCAGCGTCGCCCGCTTGTAGGTGGCAAATCTCCGCGCAAAGCCGAGGGTCAGCCGATCCAGCGGCAGCATGTTCTCCATCTCCCTCATCTCCTCGGGTGATGCGCCGTGGCGAGCGAACTGCCTGCGCAGCCGGCCACGAGCGAAGGTGGTGAACATGTTCTTCCGGTTTTGGTGCATAGCCCAGATCTCTTCCGGTGCCAGTTCCCGGATACGGTCGAGACCGTCGGGTTGGTCGAGCAGCACCGTCGCCCAGTTCCGGCCGAAGGTGTCGACCAGCACCCGGCCGGCATCGCGACCAATCCAGGTCGAGGTGTGGACTCCGTTGGTAACCGATGCTGCCGGTCCTCCGATCAGAGGCTCCCAGTCGCGGGTGGCCACCTCGGCGTGGCGCTTGCTCACCCCGTTGACCACCGAAGCCATCCGGATCCCGAACGCTCCCAGATCGAAATGAGACCGGTCTTTGTTGGGCGAACCCAACTCGGCGAGCTCTCCTTCGCTGATGTCGAGCCGTGCCAGGTACGGCTCCAAATAGAACTGTGCCAGACCCGTTTCAAACCTCTCGTTGCCGGCCGGGACCGGGGTGTGCAGGGTGAAGATCGTCTGCTCTTTGATCGATTTGACCGCGGTGGCGTGATCGGCCGCCGAGCCCTTACGGATCCGCAACAATTCGAGCAGCGCCAGAGCCGCATGCCCCTCGTTGATATGCCATACGGAAGGATGAATGCCGAGGGCGTCGAGGGCGCGGACCCCTCCGATGCCCAAGACCATTTCCTGGCAGAAACGCATGGGCCGGCCTCGTACGTACAGGGTGTGGGTGATCGGACGGTCGGAGAGGTCGTTCTCGGAGATGTCGGTGTCCAGCAGCAACAAGGGGACCCGTCCGACGTCGAGTTTCCACACCGCCACCTTGACGACCCGCTCGGGGAATTCAACCTCGACCTTGAGTTGGCCACCGGTGGGGGAGGCCACCGGTCGGACCGGTAGGCGGCGAATGTCGAGCGACGGATAAATGTGTTGCTGCTCGCCTTCGGCCTCGACCTCCTGACGGAAGTACCCGCGCCGGAACAGCAGACCTACGGCGACGAGTGGGATGCCGAGGTCCGACGCTGACTTGAGATGATCCCCGGCGAGGATGCCGAGTCCTCCGGAGTAGAAGGGGAGGGAGGCGTGGATCCCGAACTCGGTGCAGAAGTAGGCCACCGGGCCGTGGAGGTGTTGCCGCTGGCGTTGATACCAAGTGTCCTCATCATCCATGTAGCGGTCGAAGTCAGCCAGCGCAGTCTGATAACGGTCCTGCACCGCTTCGATCTGGCCGATCACCGGCCAGTGGCTTGCATCGATCTCAGTGAGCAGATCGATCGGGTTGTGGTGATGCTCCCAGGCGATCGGGTCGAGGTTGGACCAGAGGCTCGAGCCGGTCGAATTCCAGGACCACCAGAGGTTGTACGCCAAGTCGACCACCCGGGCGTTCGGGCCGGGAATAGCGAACTCAACCGGTGGCAACGTGGGGATGTTCACCTCGTCACGGTAGCCTCGCCCGATGGTGCGGAAGATCCACTCTCAGGATGTGACGGAAGGTCCCGCCAAGGCGGGAGCCCGGGCGATGCTACGGGCGGTGGGCTTGACCGACGACGACTTCGATCGACCCCAGATCGGTTTGGTGTCGGCCGGTAACGAGGTGACCCCCTGCAATTTGTCCGGGCCCCGTCTCTGCGACGCCGCCAAGGTAGGTGTGCGCGGACTGGGCGGAGTTGGCCTCGTTTTCACCACCATCGCCGTATCCGATGGCATCTCGATGGGACACGAAGGGATGCGGGCCTCGCTGGTGAGCCGCGAGGTCATTTGCGACTCGGTCGAGTTGGTCATGCACGCCGAACGATTCGATGGGATGGTGACCATCGCCGGGTGCGACAAGTCGCTGCCGGGGATGTTGATGGCGGCGGCTCGTACCAACTTGCCATCGGTTTTCCTGTATGGAGGCTCATCGCGACCGGGTCAGTACCAGGGCCGAGACATTTCGATCGTCGACGTGTTCGAGGGGATCGGCGCTTTCTCGACAGGCGATATTGATCTGGCAGAGTTGGGACGGATCGAGCGCCACGCCTGTCCGGGGATTGGGTCCTGCGCCGGGATGTTCACCGCCAACACCATGGCTTCGGTCGGAGAAGCAATCGGCATGTCGTTGCCTGGTTCGGCGACGGTGCCCGCCGACGATCAGCGCCTCGACGAGTTCGCCCGGGAGTCTGGTGAGGCGGTGATGTCGCTGCTCGAAGCCAACGTGCGGCCACGCCAGATCATGACTCGCCCGGCATTCGAGAACGCCATCGCCACGGTGATGGCGTTGGGTGGGAGCACCAACGCCGTGCTGCATCTGCTCGCCATCGCCAACGAAGCGGAGGTGGATCTGGAACTCGACGACTTCGATCGGATCAGCCGTCGCATTCCGCATCTCGGTGATCTCAAGCCGTTCGGCCGCTATCACATGATCGACCTCGATCGGTTCGGGGGGGTCCCGGTGGTGTTGCGGGCTCTACTCGACGAGGGGCTCATATCCGGCGACGTCCTCACGGTCACCGGCCGGACGATGGCCGAAAACCTGGCGGGCGTCACGTTCCCCGACGATCAGCAGGTAGTTCGTCCCGTGGCCCGGCCGCTTGCCCCCGAAGGTGGGATCGCAGTACTGCGAGGCAACCTCGCACCCGAGGGAGCGGTAGTCAAAGTGGCCGGAATCGATCTGGCGGTTTTCGAAGGCCCCGCCCGTGTCTTCGATGGGGAACAGGCGGCGCTCGATGCACTGTTCCGGCATGAGCTCAATGTGGGTGATGTGGTGGTGATCAGGACGGAAGGGCCGCGGGGAGGTCCGGGCATGAGGGAGATGCTGCAGATCACCGCTGCCATCAAAGGCGCCGGCCTCGGTAAAGAGGTGCTCTTGGTCACCGATGGTCGTTTCTCCGGGGGGACCACGGGGCTCTGCATCGGTCATGTCGCTCCCGAATCTGAGGCGGGTGGTCCGCTTGGGCTGGTCGAGGAGGGTGATCGGATCCGGGTCGATTTGCCGGCGCGACTGCTCGAGGTCATCGTCGACGATGAGACGCTTCATCGACGCCGGGCCGGATGGAAGCCTCACCCGCCTCGTTACCCGACCGGAGCCCTGGCCAAATATGCCAAGCTGGTGGGGTCGGCCGCCGAAGGTGCCATCACCACCTAGCCAAAGAGGCGACCCACTGGTCGAGGTAAAAGAGACCCCCACACCGTCTACGCCTCCACTGGGTACGCTCTGCTGGTGGTCAAGGTTTATGCGGTCGTGCTCGCCCTTGGCGTGATCGCCCTCATCACCTGGATCTTTGCCGCCGCCTTCGCCTCCAACGCCCACCAAGAACATCTGGATCCGGAGACACGATTTGGAGTCAAGGGACGGCGGGTGGTGGCCGGTTTGGTCGGTTTCGGCATGGCCGGGATGTCGGCCGAGTTTTCACCGCGGGGAATCACCTGGCCATGGGCGCTCGTACTGGCCCTCCTTGGCGCCGGGGCAGCCGCCTGGTATGCGGGGTGGATTGACCGTTCCCGGGCCCCAGGGCCACCGGAGAAGGCAGCCGGAGACACCTGAGTGTTGTTGGTGTCCGATGTCCACGGTGCTTTTGATGCGCTGCGAGATCTGGCCAACACCCAAGGGATGCTTGTGATCCTGGGCGATCTAATCAACCTGCTCGACTATCGGACGAACGAAGGCATCATCGCCGATGTTCTCGGCCGGCACTTCGGTGCCACCGTCGCCGCTCACCGCGCCAGCGGCGATTATCAGGCGATGCGCGATGCTTGGGTGAGCGTGGCGGGTGATCGTCGTGAAGAGGTACGGGCTGAGATCAGGCGCCAGGTGGCCGCTGAATATGAGCAATGCCGCCTGGCGCTGGCCGGCGCTGTCGGCTACTGCACCTATGGCAACGTCGATACACCCGAGCTGCTCAAGGAGGCATTGCCGCCCAACATGCGTTTTGTCGACGGGGAGGTGGTCGAAATAGACGGGCTGGCGTTCGGGTTCGTCGGGGGGGGGATCGCCACCCCGATGGGGGCCGCGGGCGAAGTAACCGACGACGAGATGCAGGCAAAACTCGCACTGCTCGGGCCGGTCGACGTGCTGTGTTCGCATCTTCCCCCTGCCCTCGAGCCGTTGTGCACCGACGTCATCACCGGCCGCCAGGAGCGATCCTCCCGGCCCATACTCGACTACCTGCTCAAATTCCAACCCCGCCGGCACTTCTTTGGGGACGTCCACCAACCGCAGGCCTCGACCTGGCGGGTAGGCCGCACCGTGTGCCAGAACGCCGGGTATTTCAGGGCAACGCGGCGTCCTCTGATCTTTGAGCCGTAGGTGGAGCTCTCGCGCTGCCGTCCGGTGATCTTGGCCGTCTGGCTCTCCGCCTGCTGGGGAGCGGCCAATCCGGCGGGTGACACCGCCCCTCCCCCTATCACCCCGCCGATGACCCTCGAAACTGTGCCCGCTGCGACGGTGACATCGGCACCCACGGCGGTTGTGACTCCTACCACCGCGGCCGAGCCGGGGACGGTCCGGCCCGAGTGGTTGGGGACGCGATTGCTGCCGCTTCGACCGGACGGTTTGGGCGAGGCCCAGCCCACCCCGGAGGAGTTGGTCAACCGGCGATTCCCAACGATCGACCTTCTTACGGTCCCCGTGTCCGATCGATTCACTTACACCGTTGGCCGGATCCCAGCCGAGGTTCTGGTCAGGACCTCCTGGAGCGAATCCTGTCCTGTGGCCCCGGAGGAGCTCAGCTACTTGACGGTGAGCTTCTGGGGTTTCGATGGCTTGGCCCATGCCGGCGAACTGGTCGTGAACCGCCAATTCGCCGGAGACCTCGCGGGTGTTTTCGAGGCGATGTTCAACGCCCGATTCCCCATCGAAGAGATGAGAGTTATCAGGGCGGAGGAAATCGACGCTCATCCAACCGGTGATGGCAACGTCACCACCGGTTTCGTATGCCGCCCGGCGGTAGCTCGGGACACCGGCTGGTCGATGCATGCCTATGGGCTCGCCATCGACATCAACCCGTTTCACAACCCCTACCTCAAAGCTGACCTGGTGGTCCCTGAGCTTGCCGCGGCCTACACCGACCGGGAGTGGGAGAGGCCCGGCATGGTGGCGGGGGGAGACGTGGTTGTTGCCGCTTTCGAGGCGATCGGCTGGGAGTGGGGAGGGGGGTGGTCGACGGCCAAAGATTGGATGCACTTTTCCTCCAACGGTCATTGATCCGGCCCCGACTAACCTCGACTTCATCCATGGCTGAAGGCACTGTCGAGTCGATCGAGATAAACGCCACCCCTGCCGAGGTGTTCGCAGTGGCCGCCGACCTCGCCTCCTATCAGGACTGGGCGACCGGGGTGAAAGAGATCGAGGTGATGGAAACCGACCAGTGGGGCCGGGCGGTCAGAGCCCGTTTTGTGGTCGACGGCATGGTCAAAGAGATCGCTTATGTGCTGCGTTACACCTACGACGAGCCGACCTCGATGACCTGGGTGGCCGAGCCAGGGCCCGATCTTCGCCAGCTCGAAGGCTCATACGTATTCAACGAGGTCGGCGGGGGCCGCACCGAAGTGGTCTACGGCCTCAAAGTCGAGCCGAATTTCACCATTCCCGGCTTTCTCCGGCGTCAGGCCGAAAAGCAGTTGGTCGGGACTGCGCTGAGGGGACTGCGCAAGAGGGTCGAGCGGCTGGCTCAGGGCTGAGCGGCGGTGCGATCGTCTGCGCTGGCTGAGGTGGATCAATGAGGGTGATCCTCGTCACCGGCAAAGGAGGGGTGGGAAAGACCACGGTGGCCGCCGCCACAGGTTTGGCGGCCGCCGATCGCGGTTATAGGACGTTGATCTGCTCCACCGACCCGGCTCATTCCTTGGCCGATGCCCTGGCAGTCGCACTGGGCGACCAGGAGCAGGAGATCGCCCCCAACCTGGTCGGTCAACAAATCGACACCCAGGACCAACTCGACCGCCACTGGGGATCAATTCGCGATCAGATAATGCAGGTGTTCGATTGGGGTGGGGTCCGCGGAATCGAGGCGGAAGAATTCCTCGTGTTCCCAGGCATGGACGAACTGTTCGCTCTTCTCGAGGTGAACCGCCACGCCCGGAGCGGTCGGTACGACGTCATCATCGTCGATTGTGCGCCCACCGCCGAAACCTTGCGGCTGTTGTCTCTCCCCGAAGTGCTCAGCTGGTATTTCCAGCGAGTGATGCCGGCCGAGCGGCGGATCATGAAGGCGGCGCGGCCGATTCTCACCCGGTTGACCGATCTTCCGGTCCCGGAGGACAACGTCTTTCAAGCCGCCCAATCGGTGTTCGAGCATGTCGAGGACGTCAAGCGCCTGCTGGCTGATCCGGCCATCACCTCTGCCCGGCTGGTGGTCAACCCCGAGAAGATGGTCATCGACGAAGCGCGGCGAACATTCACCTATCTGGGTCTGTTCGGCTACGGAGTTGACGGAGTGATCGTCAACCGGGTGCTTCCCGATCTGGTTTCGGATCCCTACTTTGACCGCTGGCGAGCTATCCAAAAAGGGCACCTCGACGCGGTCGACGCTGGTTTTGCCGACATCCCGAGACTACGTCTCCGGCTCTTTGACGATGAGATGGTCGGGCTAGACCGCCTGCGACGGATGGCGGCGGAGCTCTACGAGGGGATCGACCCTGTCAGCGGATTCGTCGCCCATAGCCCGTTCCGGGTCAAGGAGAAGGGCGACGAGGTGGTGATGGAGATGGAAGTGCCGTTCGCCGCCAAAGGAGACCTCGACGTCTTTCGCCACGGAGGGGAGCTATACGTGCAGGTCGGTCCCTACCGGCGCTCGTTCGTCCTTCCCGACACGCTCAGGCGGAGACAGGTCACCCGGGCGAGGCTCGATCACGGGATCCTCCGGGTTACGTTTACCGGTGGCAGGACCCGTAGATGACCGGAGATTCAGAGACAGTGACGGCCCTTCGTCGGGCAGGGAAACGCGTCGTCTACCACCTGGCCATGGCCGGGGTCGAAGGACTCAAGGCGCTGCAGGCGGTGGTCGACGAGCTGGCGAGTATCGGCAGCAAGACGGAGCAAGACGGGCCCGGGCCGCAACGTATTGAGATCGAATGATCTGATCCGGTGATCGGCGTCGACATCGGAGGAAGCGCGGTCAAGGCGATCCGCTGGGACGGCGCCGAGATTTCCGCCGCCATTGAAGTGGCGGCGCCCTTGGCGGCTGAAAAGTGGCTCGAGCAGATTGCCGGTCTGGTCGAGGCTCTTCAAACCTCTACGCGGGGCCCGGTCGGGGTCGCGGTGGCAGGGCTGGTCCGTTGGCCGGAAGGAGTCTTGGCCTGGGCCCCCCATCTTGACGGCACCGAGGTTCCAGTGCGGTCTTGGCTCGAGGCCCGTTTCGCCCGGCCGGTGATCGTCGACAACGACGCCAACTGTGCCGCGCTGGCTGAGCTGATCGCCGGGTCAGCGCGAAACGTGAACGACGCCCTGATGTTGACGCTCGGCACCGGGATCGGAATGGGCCTCATCGTCAACGGTGACATATACCGGGGACGCTCATTTGCCGGTGAGGCGGGTCACATGACGATGATCCCCGATGGCGCTCTGTGCGCCTGCGGTCGGCGGGGGTGCTGGGAGACCCTTGTGTCGGGGACCGCCCTGGCCGATGGGCTCGCCCGGCTGATCGCCGACATGCCCGGCGGGCCTCTGGCCGCCCCGGCCGGCGCCGGGGAGGGACCATCCGCCGTCCTTTCCAGGGCGGCCGCGGATGGCCACAGTCCCGCCGCCGACGTCCTCCGAAGGTGCGGGAGGTGGCTGGGCAGGGGCGTCGCCAACCTGATCGCGCTGCTCGACCCCGAGCTGGTGGTCGTCGGCGGCGGTGCGGTGGAGTCGGCCAGCGACCTCTTGCTCGAGGCGGCCCGCAACGAGCTGGAAGTCGCTTTGGAAGGCGCCGAGCACCGGCCCATCCCCGCCATCGTCGCAGCCACCCACGGCCGTTGGGCCGGAGCGATCGGAGCTGCTCTGGCCGCTTCCGCCTATCCTGGTCGCTGATGGAAACAGGTGACGGGGGCTCGGTTCGGCCCGACGAAGTGATCCCGCCTCACGGAGGGGTCGGGCTGCAGGCGCGTCAACTAGCCAAAGACGCCGTGTTCATGGTTCCCAATCTCCTCAAGCTTCTCGGGCGACTGCTCAAAGACCCTCGAGTTCCCCGCCGATCCAAGGTATTGGTGGGCGCAGTGCTTGCTTATCTGATGCTGCCGATCGACATCATCCCGGATGTAATCCCGGTGGCAGGTGCACTCGATGATCTTTTCCTGGTCGTGTTCTCCCTCAACCATTTGATCAAACGGGCCGGAGAAGAAGTGGTGGCCGAACATTGGGACGGGCCCCAGGACCTCTTTGGGATGATCCGCTCGATCCTGGAGACCGCCAACGATCTGGTCCCGGTGAGGATTCGCCGACTTCTGGGGCGTCTGGCCGGGGATTGACCACCCCGGTATCTCTCACCCTTCCTCAGTTCGCCGCAAGCTTCAACGACGCCGGCGTTTTAGGTCGAATGGCTGCCGATATCGGTTTGGCCGGGCTCTTCTGTTTTGACCATCTGATCCCCCTCGGCAACGTTTACCGTCCGGTGTTCGAACATGCCGCGGTGATGGGGGCAATGGCGGCGACCAGCACGGTCCGGGTGGGGAGTCTGGTCACCCGGGTCACCCTCCGTCCCCCTGCCACCACCGCGGCCATGGCGCGGTGTGCCTACGCCATCGCCGGGGGCCAAATGGTGCTCGGGTTGGGAGTGGGGGATCGGCTGTCTGAAGACGAGTTGGTCAGAAATGGGATGGCATTGGTCAAATTGGACCGCCGGCTTGGGCTGCTCGAGGAGACCATCGGCGAGGTGCGAAGGCACGTGCCGGACCTTCCCATTTGGGTCGGAGGTCGCCACCCTGGGGTCCGTCAGGTGGCGGCCGCCCACGCCGACGGCTGGAACGCCTGGCACGCCTCGGCTTCCGAACTGGCCGATGAGGCAGACGAGGTGCGCGCCGGCGCCGGGAGGCCGATGACCATTTCGTGGGGAGGGGCGGTGCTGCTCGCCGCCGACCAGGCCGACCTCGACCAGGCGATCCTGGAGCGTGGCGGCAAAGACGGGATCATCGCCGGAACACCAGCCCAGGCCCTCGATACCCTGGGTGGGCTGGCGGCCATCGCCGATGAAATCGTGCTCTCTTTGGTCCCTAACCGGCCCGCCAGTTGGGAGTTGCTGGCGAGCAAGATTCTTCCCCATCTCTGAACACCCCTACCCTCCCCCATCGATGGAGTTCAGGAGAATCGGCGAACTTCCCCCCTACGTTTTTGGGGCCGTCAACGAGCGGAAGCTGTCGGCCCGCCGGGCGGGCGAGGACATCGTCGACCTTGGTTTCGGCAACCCCGACATTGCTTCCCCCCCGCCGGTGGTCGAAAAGCTGGTCGAGGCAGCCCACAACCCGCGCAACCATCGATATTCGGTCAGCAGGGGTCTTCCCAACTTAAGGCGGGCATTAGCCGACCGATACCAGCGGCGTTTCGGAGTGGTGGTCGATCCAGAGACCCAGGTGATTGCCACTATCGGAGCCAAAGAGGGCCTTTCCCACCTGATGTGGGTTATCGTCCAGCCCGGCGACGTTGCGGTAGTACCGGAGCCGTCCTATCCGATCCATATCTTCGCTCCGGTGCTCGCCGGGGCCGAGATCCGACGGATCCCGGTCACCTCCGAAGACGTCTACTTCGAGGGCCTCGACCGGGCGTTCAAGGATGCCTGGCCCAAGCCGCGGGTGATCATCTGCTCTTTCCCCCATAATCCGACCACCACCTGCGTCGACCTCACCTTCTTCGAACGGCTGGTCGCCTTCGCTCATCTCCACGGCGTCCTGATCGTTCACGATTTCGCTTATGCCGACATTTCCTTCGACGGTTACCAACCGCCTTCGATCCTTCAGGTCCCCGGCGCCGAGGAGGTAGCAGTCGAGCTTTATACCCTGACCAAGGGCCACTCGATGGCCGGGTGGAGGATGGGTTTCACAGTAGGTAACGCTGCCGCCGTCCAGGCGCTCGCCAAACTCAAGAGCTACTTGGACTACGGCACCTTTCAGCCCATCCAGATCGCATCGATCATCGCTCTCAACGAGGGCGACCTCTACGTCGAGGAGGTGAACGAGATCTACCGGAGCCGTCGCGACGTGTTGATTGATGGCCTCAACCGGAGCGGCTGGAAAGTAGAGAAGCCCAGCGGGACGATGTTCGTGTGGGCACCAATTCCCGATCCCTACCTGGAGTTGGGCTCGATGGACTTCACCTTGGATCTGCTCGACCGGGCCAAGGTGGCGCTGAGCCCGGGGCTGGGATTCGGCCCCACCGGCGACGGCCACGTCCGTTTCGCCCTGGTCGAAAATGAACAACGCATTAGTCAAGCGGTGCGAGGGATCCGCAAGGCCCTCGACCGGCTCTAACGAGCTCTTTGTCACCTCCTGACATCAACGAGTGAGAAACACCCGTTGTGGGCGCGAAATGGAGGGAGCGGTTAAGGCTTGGGAGGTGCCAGCCGGTCGAGCACCCTCAGGATTTCCATGGGCAGCGGGAAGATGAGGGTCGAGTTCTGCTCGGCGGAGACTTCGGTCATGGTCTGGAGCATCCGCAGCTGCATCGCCGCCGGGTGATCCTCGATGAGACCGGCCGCTTCGGCCAAGGTCGCCGCAGCCTCTTTCTCGCCGAGGGCGTGGATGATCTTGGCCCGCCGTTCGCGTTCCGACTCGGCTTGTTTGGCCATCGCCCGTCTCATGCCGTCGGGGAGTTCGACGTCTTTCACCTCCACCAGTGTCACCTTCACCCCCCACGGATCGGTCAAGCCGTCGATGATCTGCTGCAACTGTCGGTTGATCTCGTCCCGGTTGGTCAACAACTCGTCGAGGTCGGCCTGGCCGATGATGCTGCGGAGGGTGGTCTGGGCGATTTGGGAGGTGGCGAAGCGGTAATCCTCGATCTCCAACACCGAGCGCATCGGATCCATCACCCGAAAGTAGGTGACGGCATTGACCCGCACCGTTACGTTGTCTTTGGTGATGATGTCCTGGGGAGGGATGTCCATGGTGACGGTCCGCAGGCTCACCCGTACCAGCCGGTCGACGATGGGGATGAGCAGGATCAGGCCCGGTCCCTTGGGGGGCGTCATCACCCTTCCCAGGCGGAAGACCACCCCCCGCTCGTATTCGGGCAAAATCCGAACCGCCGCCCGCAGCAACGTGATCAAAAGAAAGGCTGCCACTCCCAGCCCGAGCAACGTGTCAATCGACATTGGATACCTCCTCGACCATTAGATGGACACCCTCCACCCCAACCACCACGCCTTCTCCTCCTCGCTCGAACTTGCCCCCTGCCGCCCGTACCTCCCACCACGCCCCATCTAGAAAGGCCGTTAGGCGGTCCGCCTCCCGGCGAACGCTCACCTGCCGGCCCATCAGCACGTGCGGTCCGGAGGCAGGTGGGCGCTTGCGGGCCTTCACCGCCGCCCGCCCTGCGATCAGGCTGGTCCCACCGAGGACCACGGCGCTCGGCCAGATGACGGCAGGACTGACCCCGATCGGCCCCTCGAAGAGAAAGAGGCCGGCGAGGATGAGGGAAATGGTTCCCCCGGCCGCCAGCACCCCTATCCCCGGCACGAACAGCTCGGCCACGAACAGAGCCACCGCCAGCACCAGCAGGGCGACTCCGGCCGCCCGCACCGGTAGGACGCTCAGGGCGAAGAAGGCCAACACCACCATGATCACCCCGGCAATTCCGGAAAAGCCCAGCCCAGGGTTGGCCGCCTCGTAGATGATGGCGAGGGTGCCGATCGAGAGAAAGATGAAGGCGAGGTTGGGGTCGGCCAGTCTGCCTAATACCTCTCGCAATGGACCCATCGCCCGCCGCTCGATCAGGGCTCCTTCGGTGTCGAATACTCCGCCGATCACCGGGATGGGCCGGCCGTCGATCTCGGCCAACAGATCGTCGAGGCTCTCCGCCACGAGATCGATGACGCCAATCTCCAGAGCCTCGCTGGCGCTGGCTGACCTGCCGTCGCGCACCGCGGCTTCGGCAAACTCGACGTTGCGTTGGCGGCGCTCGGCCACCGATATGGCAAAAGCGGCGGCATCATTGATTACTTTGTCGGTGATCTCCCCGCCCTGCAGATCGACCGGGGTCGCCGCCCCGATCGAGGTGGCGGGGGCCATGGCGGCGACGTGTGCCGCCATGGTGATGAAGGTTCCCGCCGAGGCGGCCCGGGCTCCTTCCGGGGTGACGTAGACGATGACCGGGACCGGAGAGTTGAGGAAGGCCTGGGCGATGTCCCGCATGGAGACGTCGAGTCCACCGGGCGTATCAAGGGCGACGATCAGAGCTTGATAGCCGTCGGCTTCGGCGGCGGTGACCGAATCCCGCAGATAGTCCGCCACCACCGGAGTGATGGGACCGTCCACCTCTGCCAGCAGGACCCGATTGGCCGCGGCGTCGCCTGCGAAAGCAGAACCGGCCAACAACACTCCGAAGGCGACGGCGCTTGCACCGCTCAAGTAGGTGCGGGTGGCCGCTTACACTATTGGAATTATGGCTCGATCGGGATAAAGTTTTACACGGCGCGCGCTGGCCTAGGTTCCCCCTATTGAAATGGGTTACAAGAGCGCGTCCAAAACCCGACCGGGTGGCCTGCCCTTG
>JBQTHI010000094.1:0-1951 GCA_052390035.1 Actinomycetota bacterium
CGCGAAGTACGTAGGGGTGGCCCCTTCCGACCACCCCGAGACGAAAGCCAGCCCACCAAGTTTGAGAAGGAGCCCGGTCGCTAACGTCGGTCGGGTGGTGCCGGGTAGATATCTGACCCTCGACGACCTCGAGGTGTCCGGACGGTGGGTGCTGGTTCGGGCCGATCTCAACGTCCCCTTGCAGGACGGCCGGGTCACCGACGACTTCCGGGTGGCGGCGGCCCTAGAGACGATCGAGCGGCTTCGCGGATACCGAGCCAAAGTGATCGTTTGCTCGCATCTAGGCCGCCCCAAGAACCGGGAGCCCGAGTTCCGGATGGATCCGTTGGCCGCTCGATTGGGGGAGTTGGGCGGGTTTCCGGTCCGCAAGGTCAACGATGTCGTTGGTCCCGGGGTGGAGCGGGTGGTGGGCGAGATGCTTCCCGGCGAGGTGGTGATGATGGAGAACACCCGCTTCGAGCCGGGGGAGGAGAAGAACGACCCGGCCCTTGCCACTGAGCTGGCCCGGCTGGCCGACTTGTTCGTCCAGGATGCGTTCGGCTCCGTCCACCGGGCCCACGCCTCGACGGTGGGGGTGGCGGAGCAGGTGCGTTCGGCGGCAGGTCCGCTGCTGGTCAAAGAGGTGGAATCCCTCGGGCGTTTCCTGGCGAACCCGGAGCGGCCCTACGTGGTGGTGCTGGGCGGAGCCAAGGTCTCCGACAAGCTGGGGGTAATCGAAAATCTCCTTCCCAGGGTCGACAGGATGTTGATCGGCGGGGGAATGTGTTTCACGTTGATGGTTGCCCAGGGTCTCCCGGTCGGTAATTCGCTGGTCGAAGATGACCAGATTGAGAGTGTAAAACGGCTCCTCGCCGGGCCCTTCGGGAATCGCATCGTCCTTCCCACCGACGTCGTGGTGGCCGACCGGTTCGCCGAAGATGCCCAGCCTTCGCAGGTGGCGGCCAACTCCATCCCCAACGCTTCGATGGGTCTCGACATCGGTCCTCAAACGGCTCAACGTTTCGCTGAGATCATTGAGTCGTCGGCTTCGGTGTTCTGGAACGGACCCATGGGAGTGTTCGAGTGGGAGGCCTTCCGGGCCGGCACCGAGGGCGTGGCCAAGGCACTCGCCACCTGTCCCGGGTACACCGCGGTGGGGGGTGGTGACTCGGCGGCCGCTCTGCGTCTACTAGGAATGGATGATCAGGTGTCGCATCTCTCCACCGGCGGGGGAGCGGGGCTCGAAATGCTGGAGGGGAAGGAGCTGCCCGGGGTAGCGGTGCTGGCAAAGTGGGCCCATGCCTGAGAACCA
The DNA here is from genome assembly GCA_052390035.1 of Actinomycetota bacterium. Lineage (GTDB taxonomy): Bacteria > Actinomycetota > Acidimicrobiia > Spongiisociales > ZC4RG35 > JBQTHI01. Next base: position 1,292 of record JBQTHI010000094.1, read on the forward strand.
ACGGAAGAGCTTGATCGCCGGCAACTGGAAGATGAACGCCAACCATCTGGAGGCGATCCAGATGGTCCAGAAGCTTTCCTATCGCATACCGCCTGAGGACTTCGGCCGAATCGAGGTGGTCGTGATCCCGCCATTCACCGCCCTCCGATCGGTACAGACGGTGATCGAGGCCGACCACCTGCTGCTCAAGTTGGGCGCCCAGCACGTCCACTGGGAGGAGAAAGGCGCCTACACGGGGGAGGTGAGCCCCGCCATGCTGCGCAAGCTGTCAGTCGAGCATGTGGTGGTCGGTCACTCCGAGCGCCGGCAATACTTCGACGAAACCGACGAGACGGTCAATCGCAGAGCCAAAGCGGTGATCGCCCACCAGATGATGCCGATCGTCTGTGTGGGGGAGACCCTCGATCAGCGGGAAGCCGGAGAGACCGAACAGGTGGTGACGAATCAGCTACGGACCGGGCTCTCGGGGATCACCGGAGCCCAGCTGGCAACGTCGGCGATCGCCTACGAGCCGGTATGGGCGATTGGCACCGGAAGGCACGCCAACCCCGACGACGCCGGAGCGGTCTGTGAGCTGATCAGAAACACGGTCCACGAGATGGCGGGCGAGGAGGGAACGATGGTCAGGATCCTCTACGGCGGGTCGGTCAACGCCGGCAA
>JBQTHI010000095.1:0-2231 GCA_052390035.1 Actinomycetota bacterium
GAAGAACTGACCGAGTTCGCCTCCGCCGAGGTGTGGACCGTCGGCGCCGACCCCACCCCGAGCGGTCCCACCGACCGCTGGACGATGGCGGAGGCGATCAACGCCGCCCTCTCCGAGGCGATGGAGCGCCGACCCGAGACTGTCCTCCTCGGCGAGGACGTGGGCATCTCCGGGGGCGTGTTCCGCATCACCGAGGGTCTCATCGAGAAGTTCGGCGAGGGGAGGGTGATCGACACCCCGCTGAACGAGTCGGGGATTGTCGGCACCGCCATCGGGATGGCCATCGCCGGCGCCCGCCCGATCGCCGAGATCCAGTTCGACGGTTTCGTCTACCCCGCCTTCGATCAGATCGTCTCCCACCTGGGCCGCTTCCGCTACCGCACCCGCGGACAAATCGAGCTGCCGGTGGTGGTGAGGTTCCCGAGCGGGGCGGGGATCGGCGCCCACGAGCACCACTGCGACTCCCCCGAGGCCTACTTCGTCCACGCCCCGGGATTGGTGGTGGTGTGCCCCGCCACCCCCTGGGATGCCAAGGGATTGCTGGCCTCGTCGCTGGCCGGGTCCGACCCGGTGATCTTTCTCGAGCCCAAAGTGCTCTATCGGGCAGGGCGGGAGGAGGTACCCACCGACTACTACGAGGTTCCGATCGGCCGGGCCCGGGTCCGCCAGACCGGAAGCGACCTGACCCTGGTCACCTATGGGGGGATGGTCCCGGTCTCCTTGAAGGCGGCCGAACAGTCGGGTCATTCGGTCGAGGTGATCGACCTCCGCACCCTCTTTCCCTGGGACCGGGACACCGTCATCGGATCGGTGGAGAAGACCGGGCGGCTCTTGGTCGTACAGGAGCCGCAAGGCTCGGCCGGGGTCGGCGCCGACGTGGTGGCGGTGGTGGCCGAAAGGTGCCTCTATTCGTTGCAGGCGCCGATCGGACGGGTGACCGGCTTCGACGCCCCCTGGCCGCAGTTCGCCATCGAACGCCACGCCCTCATCACCCCCCAACGGGTGGTGCACGCCATCGCCAGGGTGATGGAGGCCTAAAGGATCCCCGAACCCCGGGTTCCAGCAAACGATATCGTCGGGTACAGCCCCAAGAATGCGGAAAAACTCACCGCCGGCGCAGCATCAGCGCCGCCCCCCCGACCAACACCACTGCCGCGCCACCCAGGATCATCACCGGCCAATCGAACGGTGTCTCCTGAGTAGAGGTGGTCGGATCGCCGGTGGGGGCGTATCCGGGACCGAGCGCCTTGATCGCCACCTCAGGATCGGTGACCGAACATAGCCCGGTGCTCAACCGGCCTCCTTCGACGCTGGCGAACACGCCCATCCGCGATCCGAGGGCGGCGTCGATCCCGCACCCGGCGCTGTTGTCGGCGGTGGTCACGTCAACCTCGGCCGGCACCTCTCCGGCCAGCACCAAATCGACGGTGAAGGTCAGGGTGTGTTGTCCGAGATCGGGGCCGGGGACCGCCCCGTCGATCGTCCCGATGAAGGCCACCGGAGCGAACTCCAACATCTGGTTCGGCTCGAGCATCGCACAGCTGCAGGCCTGGGCGGGACCGGCCCATGACCAGAAGGCTCCGACCGTTATCGCAATCAGCAACAAACGTTTCATGACGCTCTGACGCCGGCCGCCTGTCCGGGGGTTCCGACAATCAATCACAACTTTGCCACTTTTCCCGGTCTCTCTCTGTTCTAGTCTGTGGCCATGACGAAGGCTCGGCGGAAACTGTTGAGTCGCCGGAGAGGTATGGCCGGCTGTCGTCAGGGACAACATCGTTTAGGCCCGGGCACCGAGGCGGGTGGAGGCATTGTCCGGCGGAACTGTCTCTACTGCGGGGTGTTGAGCATCGACCTCACCGGGGTGGGACCGTCCCGACCCGATGCGTTCGTGGCCGAACGCCGGTTGCCGCTGGCCCCGGCGACCGAGCAGACCCGCTGACCTACTGTTCGCCTTGTGCCGTCTGATCTGATCGTGGCCGCCGGCGGTGTGGTCTGGCGGCCCGCCCCCACCGGACCGGAGGTGCTGATCGCTCACCGGGTCCGATACGACGACTGGTCGTTGCCAAAAGGCAAAGAGGAACCCGGCGAGACCCCCGAGGAGCCGGCCCTCCGCGAGGTGAGGGAAGAAACCGGGGTGCTGGCGAGAATCGTCGCCCCGGCCGGGGAGAGCCGCTATCCGACGGCGGGGGGAGACAAGCTGGTGCGGTGGTTTGCGATGAGGGCCGTCA
>JBQTHI010000096.1:0-16668 GCA_052390035.1 Actinomycetota bacterium
TGCGGCCACTCTTGCGAGCCTTGGCCCCCTCGGAAAGTTCTGCGTCGACATCCAGGCGACCCTCGATCTACATGCCAAGAGGGAGTCAACCTTGGCCGGCTTCGATCTGGCTGACCCAATCGCCATGGCGGTGGCGATCGATCCGGGCATCGCTCGTTTCGAAGCGCACAATCTTGATGTGATCGACGGTGCCGGCGAAGAAAGGGGTAGGGACCAGATCGATTGGCGCGACGAGCTTGCCACTGGTGGGAAGACCAGGATCACCACTCAGGTCGATCGCGCCGCGTTTCTTGCCATGCTCCACTCAGCAGTGACGGAACCCAAGTGACACTGCCGGCGGATTGACCTCCGGGAGAACTCCACCCCAGCAGCTACTGGGCGGTCTTAGCATCAGATCGGTGGACTTCGCGCTGCCCGCCTCCAACGATCCCCGACGCATCGAGGTTCGAGATTGGCTCGGTCGTCACCGCGCCCCGACTCCGGTTGAGCTCGCCCGCGCCGGTTACGTCGCGCCGGGGTGGCCGAGAGAGCCAGACGCCGGCTCCGATCTGGCCGGGCTGGCGACCAGCGCAGTCCTCGATGGAGACGAGTGGGTCGTTAACGGCCAGAAAGTGTGGACGTCGTCGGCGACCGAGGCCGATTTCGGGATCCTCCTGGCCTGGACCGATCCATCCGCTCCCAAACATCGTGGCATCTCTTACCTCTTATGTCCGATGCGGCAGCCGGGAATAGAGATACGACCAATACGCGAGATGACGGGCCGTTCCCACTTCAACGAGGTGTTCTTGGTGGATGCCCGCATACCAAACCGGAACCTGCTGGGACAGCCGCATCATGGGTGGACCCTCGCCAAGGTGACCCTGGGCAACGAACGAGTCTCACTGTCATCCGGCGGCGTGTTGTGGGGGATGGGTCCCACCACCAGCGAGGTGCTCGACGGCCTACCCCGGCCGCTCGACGGGGTGAACCGAGATCGGGCGGCAGGTCTGTTCATCGACTCGGAGGTGATCCGCATCCTCGGCCTGCGGATCTTGTCCCGGCTGATGTCAGGAGGCACGCCCGGACCGGAATCAGCCGTCAAAAAGATGCTTGCCGACCGTCACGGTCAGAACGTTATGGACTTGGTTCGCGACCTCGGCGCGGCTGGGGGAATGCTGGATGGCGACGAGTCGAGTTGGGGTTACCTGTTCAGCCGGGCGCTGACGATCGGAGGCGGTACCGCCGAAGTCCTTCACAACGTCATCGGCGAACAGATCCTGGGCCTGCCCAAAGACCTGGAGCCGTCCAACCCAACGTCCTAAGAAGCCTTTCCCGCCGTCTTAGATGCGGGTCTCCCCGAACAGGCGGCGGACCACCCCCACCATTTCGCGGACCACCCTGTCCGAGCCGGGGGAGAGAACGAGTGGGTTGTGCAAACCCTGAAGGACGATCATCAGCACCCGCGCCATGACCTCCGGGTCGTCGACCGGAAGGCGGCCAGCGGAGACTCCGAGCCGGATGAAGCGCGCCATGGTCTTTAACTGTTCGGCGCGGCGCCGCGAATAAACCTCCACCACCTCGGTTGAGTCGTGGAGGTCTGCCAAAGCGAGGCTGATCAGGCGACCATCGTGGGAGAAGCCATTTGTCACCGCCAGAACGAGCCGTTGGGAGAGCTCGTCCCAGCCTTCCACAAGGAGCCTCTCCACCGTAAGGATCTCCGCGATGGCGAGGCCAATCTCCTCGAGAGCCACATCGAAGGCGGCGGCCAGGAGGGCGTGTTTGGAGCCAAAGTAGGTGTAAAGGGTGGCGGGAGAAACGCCGGCGGCCCCGGCTGCGGTCTCGGGGGAGAGGACCCCGTCGCGACGGACCGTTCGCCGGGCTCCGTCCACCAGCCGGGCGTGGGTGGCGTGCGCTTTACGGCTAGCAGGAACTACTGCCATTTGCTCAGCCGCCTAGCCCGCTGAGGGAGTACGTTCGGCGGCCAACTCGAACAGGCGACGGGCGCCGTCGCCCATGGCAGCGAAACGCTGATCCCGGGTCTGACCCCGCGCCCATCGAATGTAGATCTGCTGCAGGACCACCCCGAGCTTCCAGGTGCCAAACACCAGGTACCACTCATAGGCCCCGACGTCGCGTCCGCTTCGCTTGGCGTATCGCTCCAGAGCTTCGGCCCTCTTCATGAAGCCTGGGACCATGGTCGGCATGGGGTTGAGGGTTGCTGGCACCTCGCCGGGCTCGTACCAGACGGCGAGAACCGTCCCCAGGTCGGCCAGCGGATCTCCCCGTGTGCACATGTCCCAGTCGTACACGGCAGTGCAGCGCCCTGGGTCGTCGGGAGCGACTGCCATGTTGTCTAGGCGCCAATCATTGTGGAGGAGCGTGGGCGCCGGCGAAGGAGGAATCGTCTTAGCGATCCACGCCGCTACCTCCTCGGCGGTGGGGTTCTCCTCGTGGCTGGCGCGCCGCCAGCGCTCCAACCACCCATCCACCTGTCGGGCAAGGAACCCATCCGGGTGCCCCAGATCCTCCAATCCGCACTCGGTGGGGTCGACCGCATGGAGGTCCGACAGGGTATCGATGACCACCTCCGACAACTTCCGGTTGGCCACCCAATCGGTCCCCCCGCCCAGCAGGGCCGGGATCTGACTACGCACCACCAGCCCGTGGCGTCGCTCCATTATGAAAAATGGGGCCCCGATCAGTTGTGGATCATCACAAAAGACAAAGGCGCGTGGTGCCGGTGGAAAGGATCGCCACAGCCGGCTCAAGACCCGAAACTCACGAGTCATGTCATGAGAGCTGGGGGCTACTGGGCCGATCGGAGGGCGGCGCAACACGTACTCGACTCCGGGGAACCTCAAGCGATAGGTGAGATTGGCGTGACCGCCGGCGAATTGGTCGATCAAAGGAGACCCGACCGCACCCTCCAGTTGCCCCTCCAGGTACTTTCCGATTCGAGCGGCGTCGATGCCCTCATCGGGTCGGACGGCGATCAACTCGGGCGTCTGCACCTACCGAGGGTAGGCAGTTATCGTCGACCGATGGTCACTCCGTTTGAGATCTCCTCCGAGCTGGTCGACGAGGTCGCCGTCATGTTTCCCTTGACGGGGACGGTGCTGGGAGTGCCGGGGTGCGACGATCGCTGGAACGACTTCTCCCCGGAGGGCACCGAAGCGCGAATGGAGCTGGTCCGTCGTTACCGGGGCCGTTTTTCCGAGCATCTCGAACATCCCGACCGCTGGCAACGCCACGCGGCTCGGGTCTCGCATGCGCGGGGCATCGAGGAGGAGTCACAGTTCGATATAGGCGATCGTTACCGGAGGTTGCGCCACACCGCGGGATTTCTCGAAGATGTGCGTGACATATTTGACGTGATGAACACCTCCTCCACGGAGGGATGGGAGAACGTTGCCAGGCGACTGGAAACCGTTGATCAACCGATCAAGGGCGCCATCGCCACTTTCGATGAAGGGCGGCGCCAAGGCCAGCAATCGGCCCGCCGTCAGGTGGAGTCGGTGCTTGAGCAGGCCAATCATCTGGCCGGACCCCAGTCCAAATGGCTTGGCCTGGCTCGTAAAGCCGTCGCGTCCACCACACCCGCCCTTTCCGCACGCGTGGCCAAAGCTGCCGACCAGGGGAGGGAGGCCATCGCCGGGTTCGCCGCCTACCTGAAGGACACCTACTTGCCGGCCGCTCCGGACGAGGAGGGAGCGGGCGCCGAGGCGTACGTCGCTCATGCAGATCGGATGCTCGGGATGGTCATCGATCCGTTGGAGATCTACCGGTGGGGATGGGACGAGGTGCAACGGCTGGACCGAGCAATGCAGGAGACCGCCTCCCGAATCGACCCTGACAGCTCCCTGGCAGCGGTGATCGACCTGTTGGAAAACGACCCTGCCTACGCCGCTCCGAGCCAGCCGGAATTCGCCAGGTTCATTCAGGATTTGGAGGACCAGGCGCTGTCCCAACTCGCTGGGGTGCACTTCCACGTGCCCGAGCAGATCCGGCAGGTCAACATCAACCTGGTGCCGCCCGGAGCTGCGCTAGGCGCCTATTACCTGCCCCCGAGCGAAGACTTCTCACGGCCGGGAGGCATCTGGTATTCGTTCGGGGACCGCGCCCAGATCCCTCTTTGGGGGGAGGTGTCAACCGCCTACCACGAGGGCTTTCCTGGCCATCATCTCCAGGTCGCCTCGGTGATGGCCGCACCCGAACACCTGTCGCGTGGCCATCGCCTCCTGATCTGGTATTCCGGTTTTGGTGAGGGCTGGGCTCTCTATTGCGAACGGCTGATGGACGAGCTTGGCTATTTCGAACAACCCCAATACCTGTTGGGCATGCTGTCGGCGCAGCAGCTTCGTGCCTGCCGAGTGGTCATCGACATCGGGCTTCATCTAGGCCTTGACATTCCGGCATCGGCCCGAGTATCTCCCGGGGAACCGTGGAGTTACGAGGCGGCGGTCGACACCCTTCATCAGGTGGCCGGCATGACCATCGACGTGGCCCACTCTGAGGTCAAGCGTTACCTAGGTTGGCCGGGTCAGGCGATCAGCTACAAGGTGGGGGAACGCGCGATTCTCGAGATCCGCGAGGCGGAGAAGAAGCGGCAGGGGCCCAACTTCGATCTCAAAGACTTTCACCGGCGTTTGCTGGGCTGGGGCGACGTGCGTCTCGACTACCTCGCCGAGCTCGCCGCCTCCTGAACCGGACCCTCTGTATCGACGAGGGTCAACACCCGTGCTGACGGAGGACCGGATGCGGGTTGACGGCTAACCCGTCGCCCGGGTGCATCTCGAAATGGAGGTGCGGGTTCGCTCCGACCGCGTTGCCGCTCGTCCCGACCGTTCCGACTTGGGTTCCGGCCGTCACGTATCCGGGCCCGATCGCCGACTCGAGATGAGAGCCGATGTATCTGGTGCCATCATCCCCGTAGAGCCAGAACTGCAGCCCACCGACACTTCCCTCCCTGATCACCAGGGTCCCCGCCACCGGCGCCAGCACCGGGGTATCGCGGGGAGCGAAGAGGTCAGTGCCCTCATGGAATCGACCGCCCGACCGGGGAAAGCCCCAGTCGTTAAAGTATCGGGCGCCGAGGACGGGACAGACCCACGGCGGTGAAGACCCGGGTATCTGGAGTTCCTGACCGATTCTGATCAAGTTGGGATCGGCTAGTGAGTTGGTCGTCACCAGCGCGTCGACCGTTGTGTCGTAGGTCGCTGCTACCCGTGCGAGGTTCTCGCCTGCCGCCACCACATGGATGCTGGTTGCTGACTCCACCGGCTGCGGCGAGGCGGTTGGTCCCGTCAGGCGGAGGACGGTCCCGGCATAAATGACTGACGTGTCGGTGATGCCGTTGACCGCTGCGAGGTCAGCGACACTGATCTGGTGGCGGGCTGCGATATAAGCCAATGTCTCCCCGGCTGCCACCGTATGGGTGGGTGCAACGTCAGCAGCGCCGGGTAGGCCCGCATGGTGGACCGGGATGCTGATTTGCTGGCCGATCATTATCAGGTTGGGGTTGGCGAGCAGGTTGACCGAAACCAGATCGGCGACCGCGACCCCGTACCGGGCGGCGATGTGGGCCAGCGTTTCGCCGCCAGAAACCACGTGGATGCCGGCGGCTACCTCTCCTGGGATGACGAGCATCTGGCCGGGGCGGATGAGATCGGGGTTAGAAAGATTGTTGGCTCTGGCCAAGTCGGCGGTGGAGACGCCAAGAGCGATCGCGATCTCGGCGAGAGTGTCTCCCGGCTCCACCTGATAGTCAGCGCTGGCAACTCCAACAACACCAGCCAAGGTCAGCACGGCGACGAGGACTCGGATGTGTTTGGCGTCCAAGACGCCCTCCTATCCGGCCCCTGTCCGCCCGAATAGGCCAACAACCCTAACCGGCGGGGCCCCGCTCACCAAGCATGAGGGACTTACGGCTGTCTCGTCGTTACGCCCGCCATTACCTGGAGCTGGCGAGGTCTTCCGTTCGAACTCTGGGGATACACTCGCCGCCAGATGCCCGAGATCCGAAAGGAATGGTCGGCGGCTCCCATCGGGTTTCGGGACGCACAGCTTGAATCCTCCGACTTCACCGCGGCGATGGCGGTGTTGGCGGCCGGGATGCCGGCATTGCTGGTCGGTGCCGAACTCACCGGGATTGGGGTTTCGGTCGGCCAGCTGATTCTGACCGCCCCGTTTGGGGCGCTGCTCGGGGCGGCGCTGGTTGGACTGTTGGGGCGACAAGCCTCCGCCAGCGGCGCTCCCGGGGCGTACCTGGTCCGACCGGCATTCGGCTCACTCGGGGGCTTGCTGGTCACCGCGGTGAGGCTGGCACTCACCCTGGCCTGGAGCGCAATCATTCTGCAGTTCACCGCCCGGTGGGCAGGGTCGGCATTGGCGAGCCTGGGGCTTGCGCTCGGACCGGAGCCGATCATCGTGGCGTTGGCGATATTGGGGGCGCTCTTGTTCATCAGCGGCCCGGTGTGGGCGACCCACAAGTGGCTTCGGCACCGTCTCTTTGCCGCCGTCATGGTGGTGACGGTGGTTGCCGCCTGGCAGGTGCTCAGAATCGCCGCCCCAGCCATCGAAGACGGCTTCCAGGGAGGGTTCTTCGACACCTTCGATGCGATGTTGGGGCTGTCCGTGTTATGGGCGGTAGTGGCCAGCGACCTCGGTGGGTATGGCCGGCGGGAGCAGGACACCGGCGCCGGTCTGGGGTACGGATATGGGGTGGCAACGCTGATTTTCACATTGGGTGGTGCTGGGATCGCCTCACGCATGGAGGGCGATCTGGGGACCATGACGGGAATGGGGGCAGGCATGTTGGGGGCTGTGTTGCTGCTTGTCTGGATTCCGGTCGTCGAGGTGGATGGGGTCGGCGGGCTGGCGATGTCTTCGACCAACTCGATTCAGACAGTTTTCGGGTTCATACCCCCCAGGTTCTGGCTACTCGTATCGGCGGCGGTCAGCGCCGGTGCTGCCATCGTCGTCCCCCAAGACGTGTTGAGGGGCGTCGCCCATCTGGCAGTGAGCTTGATGGCACCTGCCGTGGCGGTGATCCTCGTCGACTCCTACCTAATCAGGGGTGGTCCCTACTCGGCCGACGAACTCTTCCGTTGGTTCGGGGAGTACGGTGGGCTGAATCCGATCGGGGTGGGCAGCTGGCTGGCCGGGGGATTTATCGCCCTCTGGTTGCTACCACGGCCCGAACCGACCGACGCTTGGTTGGAGGACTATCTGGCGGCGGGTCCGCAGGGCGCCCCGGGGTTGCTGCTCGCCACCCTGGTCGGCGCCGTCACGTATCTGCTGGTCGGAAAGCTCGTTACCGGACGCCGGGGCCGCACCTCCAAGATGCGTCGGTTCTAGCCGCCAAGACTTACTCGATCAGTGATCGGCCGGTCGAACGCTCGGAGGTGGTCCGTTGGAGGCAGGCACCCGGAAGGTCGGAGGCTCCTCCTCTTTCGGAGACTCGATGGAGATCAACCGATCTCGCAAGGCCCAGACCACCCCCACCAACCCTCCGATGACGGTGGCGATGCGCAGCATCCGTTTCATAGCCGGGGAAGGGTAATTGGCCCAGAGGGGACGAAGATTCGCCGTCTACCGTGGAGTGATGCCACTCAAGGTCGACTTCTACCTGCCACCCACCACCGGTCTCAGCGGAGTGGATGCCGCCGCTCATCGGGCGGCCGAACTCGGCTATGACGGTTTTTTCACTGCTGAGACCGTCCACAATCCCTTCCTGCCGCTGGCCCTGGCCGCCAATGCCGATCCCCATCTCATCCTGGGAACTGCCATAGCCGTGGCGTTTCCTCGCTCTCCGATGATTACCGCTTCGATCGCCTGGGATCTGGCGGCGGCCAGTTCGGGGCGTTTCATCCTTGGCCTCGGCACCCAGGTGAAGGCCCACATCGTCCGCCGGTTCGCCGGCGAGTGGCTGCCTCCGGGGCCGCGTATGCGTGACTACCTGTTGGCGTTGCGGGCGATTTTTGCGACCTTCCAAAACAGCGAACCTCTCAAATACGAGGGGGAGTTCTATCGACTCTCCCTGATGACACCGTTCTTCAACCCGGGTCCTATCGACCACCCCGATGTGCCATTGGCTATCGCCGGGGTGGGGCCGTATATGGCCCGTCTGGCAGGAGAGATGTGTCAGGGATTCCACGTCCATCCGTTTCACACCGTTAAGTATCTCGACGAGGTCGTCCTTCCGAAGATCAGAGAGGGAGCAGACGCCGCCGGCCGGACTATGGCCGACATCGATCTCATAACGACGGTCTTTGTTGTAACGGGTCGCGACCAGGCAGAGATCGAACAGGCGATGGAGCCGACCAAGGCGCAGATCGCCTTCTACGCCTCGACCCCCGATTATTCCGCCGTCAACGAGCTTCACGGCTGGGACGTTTCCGAGCAGCTGCGAACGATGAGCCGCCGCGGTGAGTGGACTGAGATGGCCGCTCTTATCACCGATGAGATGGTGGCCGAGGTGGCGGTGGTAGCGCCGATCGACTCGTTGGGAGCAGCTATAACGCAACGGTATGGTGACCGGGTCCAACGGGTGGGCTACTACACCCTCCTCGGACAGCCTTGGAACGACGAGGAGATGAAGTCCCTCATCGCTTCGACCAAGGCTCCCATTAGCGCATAGCCGCGTGGGCGTGCCGAACGACCAACATCAAACTCAGATCACCTCGGCTGCCGCTGTCCCACCCCGGGGATCTGCCCCGGCATCTACCACACCCGATGGATCGCAGGTGATCACCGACACCGGGCCCCATCCGTGCTGCAACCCCTCCATCTCCACGACCTGGTGGCCGCATTCGATGAGATGGGTGCGGACCGACGATGGTGTCGACGCCTCGACCGCCACCGGCGCATCGGCGTTGGTCAGGTCGGCTATCACCCATCGGGGCCGGGCCTGGGCGCTACCAGGACTCAGACCGGCGGCGAAGAGCCTGAGCGCCATCTGCAGAAGAAGCTGGGGTTGGTAGTCACCACCACGCGTTCCGAGCAGAGCCCGGAGCGATCCTCGTTGGGTCCACAACGTCGGGCTTAAGGTGTGGAGCGGCCGTTTTCCCGGGGCTAATTCGTTGGGATGGTCCGGCCGGAGATCGAAGCCGGCGCCCCGGTTTTGGAGGATGAACCCCGCCTTTCCGGCGCAGATCGACGTGCCAAGCCCCATGTAATTGGACTGGATGAGAGACACCGCCACCCCAGATCGGTCGAGCACGCACATGTAGGCAGTGCCGCCCGGTACCGACGCCAACGGCGGATATCTCATCCTCCGCTTGGGATCGACACGGGCCGCACCGGCCGCGATCCGGTCGGGTCCCAGCAAAGAAGCCGCCGGCACCGGGAGGAAATCAGGATCGGCGAGGACGTCGCCACGATCGGCCACCTGACACCGATAAGCCTCGATCTGGAGATGCCATGTCGGAGGATCGTCTATCGGCATGTCACCAGCCACCATCGCATATACGGCCGCCGCCGCCAGCGTGAGGTAACCCTGTGAATTAGGTGGAACCGTCCATCCGGTGAGCCCGAAAGCCTCGAGTGATAACGGCTCGACCCATTCGGCCTGGCTCTGAGCGAGGTCGCTGGTGGTGATGACGCCGCCAGTAGCGGTGGTGATCTCCCGGCCGGCGAACCCTTCATAAAAACCCGAACGACCACCATCTGCCACGTCGCGGAGGGTTCTCGACAGATCGGGGCGCCGGAGTTGGTGCCCGGGTCCAGGGATTTCTCCTCCGGGGAGGAGATGAGCAGCTATCGGCTGGTCCGCCAGAGCTTCGGCGCGGATCGTGAGCGCCCGGTTCAACTCTTCCGAGGCGGGAAAGCCTCCGTCGGCATATCGCAGAGCCGGCGCCAGCACGTCGTCCCATCCCATCGTTCCGACCCTCGTCAACAACGCCTCCCAACCATCAACGCAGCCCGGCACGGTGACAGATTGGCGGTCCATCGGAGGCATCGTGCGGTGGCCGGCGGCTCGGAGCCGGTGGGGATCGGCCCCGGCTCCGGCCCGTCCGGATGCGTTGAGCGCCAGCGGAGCTGGCTCGGATGGAAGGTGAATCAGGGCGAAAAGGTCGCCACCTATGCCGCAGGTTTCTGGCGCCACCACTCCTTGCACGGCGTTGGCGGCGACCGCGGCGTCGACGGCGTTCCCACCACCGGCCAGGATCTCGATGGCGGCCGCGGTGGCAAGATAATGGGGGCTGACGGCCGCGGCGGAGGGCTCGGCCAAGCCGCCGTCCTCAGCGGCGAAGTTCCGGTATGTGCCGGTTGAGAGCGTCGAGCACGGCTCGCACCACGGCACGCCCCGGATCACCATTGGCCAGGGCCGAGCCGACCATGAGGCGCTCCGCCGCGTCACTGACCATTACCACCTGGGCAATCGCCACCGGTCTGCCCCCCAGGGTGGGAACATCGACCGAGGCGACGGCGATGGCGGTGGTGTCCTGAAGAGCCTGGCGCAGGGCCTCAATGGTGGCCTCTGCCACCAATCGCTGGCGGGTGGTGTTGCCGGCGGCGCCGCTCACCTCTCCCACCAGGCTGTCCCCTTGCCAGTCGAGAATGACCGACACCCGACTTCGGCTACCGTCGACCTGCTCGGTCAGATCGACGATCACCGGCCGGTCACCCTGAGAGAGGTCAGAGTCGGGCAGTTGGACAACCGACACGATTCGGCGGTCGATGGGGACTCCGTAGGCGGCCTGGGCCAGGGTTTGCACGTCTCGCACCACCTGTTTGGCGGCCTTGCCTACCGAGGTGAGCATGTGGATCTCGATGATGGTGCCGTTGGAGGTCACCACCCGGGCGGCTTCGACCCCCGGGAGCCTACGCAGCTTTTCTTCGAAGTCACGAAGGTTCACACAGAAAGGTTAGCCAGCACTGCCTGTGGCAAGGCGGCATGGCAACATGACCCCGATCGTCGACAGCCGCCACCGCCCCATGGCTTTTGATGTCACCCGACTTCTTGTCGGCCGTCGAACAAACGGTTAGGCTCCCGCTGCTCGGGACGGGCAGAGTCAGAGTCGCCACCTGTGGCCGCTTGGAGGGGCCCTTCCTTGACAACACAAGGTTCCCGGCATTCGGGAACAACGCGGGGAAAACCCGGCGGCATGCCTTCAGCCCCACTGTGCTCATCACCCAGCGGAGCGGATCCGGTCCACCTGCCATTAGCGGCAAGGTGAACCTATACCAAGACAGTTGGTGATCACATTGAAAGGCAAGCTCGTCAGGATCGGTGCCGTTCTTGGAAGCCTGGCGGCATTGATTGTTGCTGGTTCAGCCTCCCTGAAGATCGGCTGAGCGCAGGGTCGCCGGTTCCCCGCGAAAACTTGATCTGCGAAAAGTAGATCTGCCAAAGTTGATCTGCCTTTAGGTCGATCGGCCTTAAGGTTGATTCGGCCCCTTGGCGATGAGGACCTCCGAAAGCCCTTTCTGACGATGACCGGACTAGCACGCAGGCGGGTGATGCTGGCGGCTGCGTATGCCACCGCCGGTTTCGTGCTGCTCCTGGCTTTGGTTCTGTTCGACGGGCGGTTCCCCTCGTTCTGGCGCTGGCTCCTCTTTGCCGCCGCCTTCTTCGTGCTCGAGTTCAACTCGGTTGAGGTCAACGATCGCCTCTTTCAAAGTTCCTCGGTGATGGTTGCCCTCACCGGTGGGGTGGTCTTCGCCCTCGAGGGGACCTCTGCTGCTTTGGGCATGGCGACCATGGCTGCCCTGGGGCCGCTGGTTGCACAGGACCTTCGGGAGAAACGATGGTTCCAGCCTCTGGCCAACTTTGGCCAGCTGACCCTTGCCGCCGGTGCAGCAGGATTGGTTCTCGACGCGCTATTGGCCGATGTCGGCTTTGCCACCCGTAACGACCTCGCCCGGATCGCCCTCGCCGGGGTGATGGCCTCGGCCGTGTACACGTTGATCAACTGGCAGTTGGTGGCCCTGGCGGTGCGGATGGTCTACCGGACCCGGGATGTGGTCCCCTGGTCGCGGATGGGTATGGTTTTGACCAGCTTGCTGGCCATGGGAATCGTCGGCGGCCTACTCGGCGCCACCATGGTCCTCGCCGAGCCCGCCGTCACACCTCTCATCCTCATCGTCTATCTCATCGGCCATCTTTCCCTCTCCTCTTTCAGTCAGCTGCGAGAGGCTCATGAAGGCACGCTTCGCGGTTTTGTCAAGGCGCTCGAAGCCAAAGACCTCTACACCCGCGGCCACACCGAACGGGTGGCCTATTTCGCTCAATTGATCGGCAAAGAGTTCTCATTCTCGGGCACACAGCTCGAACGGATGCGATGGGCGGCATTGATTCACGATGTCGGCAAGCTGGCAGTACCCGCTGAGCTGATCCGCAAGAAAGGGCGGCTCACCCCGGACGAATACGACGACATGCAGAATCACGCTCACCTGGTCGAAGACATCCTGGCCGAAGTGGAGTTTCTCGAGCCGATGGTCGAGATCGCCTCCGGTCATCACTCCAACTTTGATGGGACCGGGTACGGCGGCCGCGGACATCGGGAGGGCTACCGGCCGAGCTTGGAGAGTTGCATCCTGGCCGTCGCGGACTCCTTCGACGCCATGACCTCCACTCGCAGCTATCGGATGGCACTTACCCAGAGTTACGCCCTCTCTGAGCTGCGGACCAACTCGGGGAGCCAGTTCCACCCCGACGTGATCGATGCGCTCGAGCGCGGGCTGGCCAAGGTGGGGGAGACCTACGGATCTCATGACGTCGACGACGAGGAGCTTGCTCGAAGGTTGGCCGAGCAGGGAATGGCTGATGAAATGGTTTGAACCAAAGACCGCAGCCCCGTCCTCCATCTGGCGAAGGATCGTCCCCTGCCTGGCAGGCGCCGCCTTGGCCCTGCTCGCCCGGCCGGCGGCCGTCGCCGAGCCGGAGGTCGCCATGTTCTGGGTCTTGCTGTTCGCCGGGTCGATGCAGATTCGGGTCCCCACCACCAGCATTCAACGTTACGGAATGGCAGTGGCGGTCGGGGTGGCGACCCCCATCTATTTCACCACGAGTGGCACGGTCGATCTGGCCTCCACTCTCTTCGTCTACGGCGCCGGGCTTTCGTTGGGAGCGCTGTTGTTGCTACTCCGGCCTTCGAGGTCGGCGGATGTGCCGGCGTTGACCCGTCGCCTGCTGGCGATGATCGTTTACGCCGTCATTTTCCGGGTGGCGTTTGAGAACCGATTCGTGCAGATGATCGGGGTGGGTTGGCGGGCGATGGTCCCCTTGGTGCTGGCGGCAGCCGGCTGGCTGACGGTCGAAGTTTTCTTGTCCGAGCTGGAACGCGGGAAGCGGAGGTCACATCCGCTGCACCGCGACCTGTTCGGTGATGTGAATGTCTTTGTCTCGCTAGTAGCGACAGGAGCGCTGGCCGCTCTGGCCTATTCCCGGTTGGGAATGTGGGCGCTGGGAGTGGCCGGGGTCCCTTACCTGTTCGCCCACTCCGCCTTTGGCCGGTTCCTCACGATCAAGCGCACCTATCGCCAGACAATCCGGGCGCTCGCCCGGATACCGGAGGTGGCCGGTCTGGGCGTCGATGGGCATGCCGACCGCACCGCCGGTCTGGCTGCCGAAGTTGGCGATGATCTAGGGCTTAGCAGAGCCGAGATGGATGACCTCGAATACGCCGCCCTCATGCACGACATTGGCCGGATCACTCTGACCGAGCCGGCCATTCTGCGGGTTGGTTACACCGACGACGACATCGCTCGATGGGGGGCGGAGATAATCTCCCAGGCGCCTTACCTCGACCGGGTCGCCGATCACGTTCGCCAGCTTCACCAGCCATACCGCAAACCGGGCGAGCTGAGCGACCCGGCGATCTCCATCATCTCCAAAGTGGTGCGCGCTTCCAGCTCCTACGATCACCTGGTGGCCGAACGGAACCTATCCCCGCTGCAAGCTGTCGAGGTCCTCCACCAGGGAGCGAGTTATGACTTCGACCCGGCTGTGGTGGCAGCCATGCGACGGGTGCTGGAGCGTCGGATGGCGTTCCATCCATCAAGGCCATAACGATCGCCTCTGCAACGGCTCGGTGAGAGGGCCGCTCAGTAGCGAAGGGCGGAACCGGCCTTGGCCTGCGCTCCCCGCTTGAACCACCTAACAGGGCGGCGCAATTCGAATTCGACAAATCGTCCCAATCCGATGGCGAGCAGGACATCGCCGAGCGACAGCACCTGTCCTTCATTGGCCAGGCGAAGCGGGATCACGTCGCCCAGAAATGCCAACCGAGTACGGGCATCCATGATCACGTGTTTGTAGCTGTCATCGATCAGCGGTTCGTTGGCGAACCCTGAGGCGACTTCCGCGGCCTCGGTCAGCACCGGCATGCCGCCGTTGAGGGCAATTACGGTGAAATTCATTAGCACCCCGATTCCGGCCAGCCATAGACCGGGCCGGTGGCGATTGAGGATCACCACCGCCAGCAGGGGCGCATAGCTGATCAAGATCAGCCCCACCTCCCAGTCGGCCCATGAACTCGGCAGCGCTGCCACCCCGAACTGCAGCCCCAGGCCGAGGGGCAACAACCACCACAACCGAAGCTCGATGTCGCCGAGGTTGATAAGTCGGCCGCCGCGCAGCAGGGCGACTGCCATCGACAGAAAGAGGACGATCGCCAGCCATACCATGCCCTTCGACGCTATCACATGGAGGGAGCTCAGCCAGATGGTGACTTATCGAGTCGATGAGAACCGCGCCACAATCACCGTGGACGAGCCGGAGCGCCGCAACCCCTTGTCTGCCGCGACCGTCGAAGGGCTCTACCGCCACACCCTTGGGGCGGTGGCCGATCCGGCCGTGCGGGTGATCGTCTACACCGGAGCCGGTGATGTGGCGTTTTGCGCCGGAGGTGATCTCACCGGTGGGTTCTTTGATGATCCGGTGGGGCTCCACCGCCAGAGGGGCTTGATGGCTGAGTTGTTCAAGGCGATGTGGGGAGGCAAGCCCACCGTCGCCCGGGTCAACGGCCACGCCCTGGCGGGGGGGTTTGGCCTGGCGGTGGCCTGTGACATCACCATTTGCGTCGACGATGCCAGACTCGGAACCCCGGAAGTGGGTGCGGGCTTATGGCCGATGATCATTACCGTTCCCCTTCTGCGGGCGATGCCGGCCAAGGCTGTCTACGAAGTGATGGTTACCGGTCGGACTCTCAGCCCAAAGGAGGCTTTGGCCCTGGGAGCGGTTTCCCGGGTAGTGCCCCGGGCGGAGCTGGACTCGGCCGTCGACCAGGCGGTTGACGCCATCACCAAAGGCAGTCCCGCAGCCATCGCCTTGGGTCGTCAGGCCTTTTCTGCGGTCCAGGGCATGTCACCCGATGCGGCGCTGGACCATCTGCAGGCGGGTCTCACGGCGGTCACTCTGAGCGAAGACGCCCGCGAGGGCCTGGCCGCATTCTCCGAGAAGCGCCCGCCCCTATGGAAGGGCCGCTAAAAGGACCATCGAGATGAGGAGACGCCGGGGGTAGCCTTCGTTCGTGCAAAGAACCCTTCGGTGGGCCGGGCTGATTTCGCTCGGTTTCGCCGGCCTGATCACCCTCTTTCTCATCTACCAGCTGTTCGTCACCGACCTGTTCAACGCCCGATCACAGGCGGCGGCAGGGGTCGAGTTGGCTTCGGTGTTGGAGGTGCGCCGCGCCGACCTTGGATTGCCGGAAAGCGAGCCGGGTTCGGGTGACCCGATCGTCCCCTCGACCACCTCGCTGGCGCCGCAGCCGGACCTGCTGGTCGAGCCGCCGTCGGCCCAGGGGCAGCCATTCGGCCGCATGATCGCTGAGAAGATCGGCCTCGACGCCGTGATCTTCGAAGGGGTCGACCCCGACACCCTGAAGTTGGGCCCGGGCCACATGCCCGACACTCCACTGCCCGGACAGCCGGGGAACGCCGTGCTCAGCGGTCACCGCACTACCTATGGCCGGCCGTTCTACGACCTCGACCTGCTCGCGCGCGGCGATACGATCAGCATAGAAACCGCCCTGGGAATCAACGTTTACGCGGTGCGCGAGATCCTGGTGGTTCGCCCGACGGATGTGTGGGTGACCGATCCTATCGATGGCGCCTGGTTGACCCTCACCACCTGCAATCCTCGCTTCTCGGCTCGCGAGAGGCTCATTATCCAAGCCGAGTTGGTAGCCGGGCCCAACTTTGAATACGTACGAGCCATCACCGCTGGTGCTGTACGGGAGTTCTCGTGAGCGGGTTGCGGAGGGTTCTCACCTGGACGGTGGCCGGGGTGATCGGCCTGATCCTGCTCTTTTTCCTCTTCGAGTGGGCCGGAAACCTGCTCGACAGCGGCGGGGCGATCGGGGGCTGATCGGATTCACGCCGCCATCGAGCGCAGCACATGGTTGAGGATTCCTCCATGTCGGAGGTAGACCACCTCGATAGGAGTGTCGACTCGGGCGATCACCGGAATTTCGACGTCTTCGCCACTTGTTCGGGTCGCCGTCATCTGTAGAGACTGGCGGGGACGGAGGTCGTCAGTCAGATCGATGCTGTAGGTCTCGGTTCCGTCGAGTTCGAAGCTGGCGGCCGACTGGCCGAGCAGGTATTCGATCGGCAATACGCCCATCATCACCAGGTTGGAGCGGTGGATTCGCTCGAAGCTCTCGGCCAGCACCGCTTTCACGCCTAGCAGGAGGGTGCCTTTGGCCGCCCAGTCCCGCGAAGACCCCATTCCATAGTCCTTTC
>JBQTHI010000097.1:0-8866 GCA_052390035.1 Actinomycetota bacterium
ACCCGGCTTACGAGTGGTTGTGGAATCGTTGGAGCACCGAGCCCTCCGATCCGCGCCTGCCGTTCTACGGACAGGCCTGAAAGCCTCCCTCCCCTCCGGTTTCTGCGTAAGAATCCGTCGCCATGCGGCGGATTTTTACGCAGGAACGTGGGTTTATCAGGCTCCCGTCGACCAGATGACCCGGTTGATCCGATTCTCTAATAGCTCCTGGCGGCCCGAAACCGGGCGGGGGTCGACCTTTCCGCTCATGACCATCGCCTCGAGCGACCGGAGGCTCTCGGTTCCGTTCAGGATGTCCCTTCCCAGGTCTGTCGACCAGCCGGCATAGCGTTCGGCCAGCGGCGCGGAAAGTGCCTCCGACTCGATCAGGCCGGCGGCGACGAGAAGAGCGCGGGCGAGAGTATCCATGCCTCCGATGTGACCGTGGAAGAGGTCGGTGCGGTCGATCGACTGGCGTCGGAGCTTGGCGTCGAAGTTGAACCCACCGGTGGTCAATCCACCACCTCGGAGGATCTCGTAGAGAGCGAGGCTGAGCTCGTCGACCGAGTTGGGGAACTGGTCGGTGTCCCACCCGTTCTGATAGTCGCCGCGATTGGCGTCGACCGAACCAAAGACTCCGTTGGCCACGGCGTAAGCAACCTCGTGATGGAAGGTATGACCGGCGAGGGTGGCGTGGTTGGCCTCAATGTTGAGGCGGTATTCGCCGGCCAGGTCGAAGCGCTCGAGGAATCCATGTACGGTCTGGCTGTCGTAGTCGTATTGGTGTTTGGTCGGTTCCGCCGGTTTGGGCTCGATCAGTAGGGTTCCTTGGAATCCGATCGTCCGCTTGTGCTCGGCCACCAGCGTCAAAAAGCGGGCTAGCTGTTCCCCTTCCCTCTTTAGATCCGTGTTGAGCAAGGTTTCGTATCCCTCCCGTCCGCCCCAGAGGACATAGTTGGCTCCCCCCAGGCGGTGAGTGGCTTCCAAGGCGTGTTTGACCTGGGCGGCGGCATAGGCGAAGACGGCGGGGTCGGGATTGGTAGCTGCCCCGGCTGCATATCGAGGATGGGAGAAAAGGTTGGCGGTCCCCCACAGCAAGCCGACCCCGGTTTCCGCCATCTTCTTATCGGCGTACTCGACCATGGCCTCGAGATTGCGGGCGGACTCGACGAAGGTGTCGCCGGATGGGGCGATGTCCACGTCGTGGAAACAAAAGAAAGGAATGGCCAACTTGTGGAAGAACTCGAAGGCGGCGTCCATCTTCATATGAGCGGCTTCGAGGGGGTGGTCGACGGCACCCAGCCAGGGCCGATCGAAAGTTCCGGCACCGAAAATGTCGCTGCCCGGCCAGTTGAACGAGTGCCAGTAACAAACAGCCATACGGAGGTGGTCTTCCATTGATCTGCCCGCGACCATGCGGTTGGGTTCGTAGACGCGAAATGAGAGATCGCGGTCATTCCTTCCGAATCGAATCGGCTCCGCGACCTCGGCGAAAAATTCAGCTGGCATCGTCTTCCTTCCTGCATCGATTCCGTTTCTTGGACCAGCGGCTACGGTCCATATACCACACCCAGTCGACAGGAGTTCGGCGCTTCTCGGGATCAGCCGGTAGCAACTAGTAACCCACGATGGCGGCGAAGGCGCCGGTCGAGGGTGCCAAAGAGCAGGTCGACGACGATGCCGATGGCGAAGACCACCGCCATGATGGCCAACAGCGCCGGGGCGTCGGACAGTTCACGGGCGAACTGAAGCCGGACACCGATCGAAGGCCGCGAGGCGATTATCACCAGAAGCTCCCCAGCCATCAACGACCGCCAGGCAAATGCCCATCCCTGCTTGAGGCCGGCGACCACTCCCGGAAGTGCGGCGGGAATGATCACATGGCGCCAGAGCTCCACGCCCCGAGCACCGAGCACCTTGCCGGCGCGCCTCAGTATTGGTGGTATGTGGTCAACACCCGATATCAGACCATTGGCGACGGATGGAGCCGCCCCGAGCACCATCACAAAGAGGATGGCGGCCTCACTCAACTTGAAAAGCAGGATGGCCAGCGGAAACCAGGCGATCGACGGCATGCTTTGAATCCCCGTGATCGCCGACCCGATGGCCCGCCGCAGCACCCGGCTCTGTGAAACCGCCAGCCCCACCGTCGCTCCGAGGGACAGCGCGATCACAAATCCGCCGACGCCTCGTTGGATGGTGATCGAAAGCGCTTGATAGAACTCGGATGTCTGGACGAGTCCGACCAACTCTCCGAGGACGATGGTCGGTCCGGGCAGCACGTAGACCGGCCGCCATCCCGACCATACGACGGCTTGCCAAACGGCCAACACCAGGAGGGCCGCAGCCGCTTTCGGCCAAGAGGCAGCCCAAACCCGGGTGCCCAACGATTGTGCTTCAGCGCGGGGGATTTCCAGGATGTCAAGCCCGCGGAGGTCGTCGGCCATGGCGCGGTCCGGGTTAACGAGCATGCCGGCGCACCTCTCGACGCAGCTGTTCGGAGATTGTTGCGATTAGGTCGGCGACCTCTGGCGACTCGATTGTGCGAGGCCGTTCCAGTTTCACCGGTATCTCACAACTGACCCGACCCGGGCGGCTGGACAGCAGGATCACCCGATCTCCGAGCCGCACCGCCTCCGTCACGTTATGGGTCACAAACAGAATGCTGACCCCGCTCGCACCCCAGATCCGTTCCAGCTCGTCGTGGAGCAGGTCTCGGGTTATAGCGTCGAGAGCGCCGAAGGGCTCGTCCATCAAGAGGATGTCTGCATCCTGAGCGAGGCTTCGGGCCAACGCCACCCTTTGCTGCATGCCACCGGACAGCTCGTGAGGACGTCGATCGCCGAAGCCCTCGAGGTGGACGAGGCGGAGGAGGTCGGCCGCCTGGGGGAGTCGCGCGGTCCGGGGCACACCCCGCAGCTTCAACGCCAACTCGACATTGCGGGCAGCGGTCAGCCACGGAAAGAGAGCAGGCTCCTGGAACATCAACCCCACCCGGCCACCGGCGTCGATGACGCCGTGGTCGATTTGGTAGATCCCGGCGATGAGGTTGAGCAGGGTGCTCTTCCCACATCCGGAAGCTCCCAGCAGACAGACAATCTCCCCTTTGCCAACTTCGAACGACACGCCGTCCAAGGCCATCACCGCCGAGCGGCCATCCCCATAGGTCTTCGACACGTCGCGGACCGTAAGCGCAGCGGCGGCCGTCACGACGACACCTCTTCGCGGCCCAATTCGACCAGGATCTCGTTGAGCAACTCGAGGGCGTAGATACCGGAGAGGTCGACCGGTTCGAGCAGCCCGACCGATGCGGCGTGCTCGGCGGATCCGCGCAGTGACACGGCGATTGGATCGACCGTGAAAGTGAGGTTTTGCCAAGCAGCAGCCATCAAATCAGCTGCCAGTCTTTGGCGGGTGATCCCTTCGATGCCCTCGTTCACTATTTGCTGAGCTTCAACGGGGAACTCATTGGTGTAGTCGACCGCCCGTACCAATCCGCGCAGAACCGCGCCCACGAGATCCGGGTGTTGTTCGACAAAGCTGGTCCGGACGATTAGATGAGTTGTGACGAATTGGCCACCTGGCCAGAGATCACGCTCGTCAACAAGCACCTCCCCACCCCCTTCCACAACCAACCGGGTCGCCCAGGGTTCGGGCACCCAGGCCCCGTCGATCTCGCCGGTTTGAAAGGTTTCAAGAGTCTGGGCGTTTGACTGGGGCAGCACCGACACGTCGCCTCCACCCTCGAGATCGGAGGTCAGCCCTTGCGCTCGCAACCATGCCCGCAGGGCGACATCCTGGGTGTTGCCGAGCTGGGGAGTGGCGAGCCTCCTACCGACCAGGTCACCGGGACCGTGGACGTCCGGGGTGACCACCAGGGCGGCGCCTCCCGAGGTAGACCCAGCGACGATGCGAATCGCCTCTCCATCGGATTGGAGGTATGCATTGATGGCCGGGTTGGGTCCGATGAAGGACATGTCGATCGCTTCCGAAAACAGGGCCTCGATTGCCTCCGGACCGGCATTAAAGGTGGATGGCTGAACCTCGACCGCGCCCAGTTCTTCCTGAAAGAAGCCCTGGGCGACGCCGATGACGGCGGGAGCGTGAGTCAGGTTGGGGAAATAGCCCAAACGAACGACGTCGCTCTCGCCCGCTCCGGTCCCACAACCGGCTATAGCACCGAGGAAGAAGATCCAAAGACTTGGCAGTACCCGCCCTTGCCCAACCCGCCTTAGCCCAGAGCCGCCCACTTGCTTCCCTCCCACTTATCTAAGTTGACTTAATAAGTCGACAATCCCCAGAACTCAGGCTACCGACAGTTGAGGTCGGCTGTCAATCCCGATATTGTTTACTGTCGAAGTCGGAAATGTGGATCAGCAAGAAGACCGATTACGCCACGCGAGCCGTGCTGGCCCTCGCCCTTAACGATGGCGATGCGCCGTTGAAGGCGCACGAAATCTCGGAAAGAACCCACGTTCCCATCACCTTTTTGGAACAGATCATGACCCAGCTGCGTGGGGCTGGGATTGTTCGTTCCGAGCGAGGCCCGGCGGGCGGATACCGGCTCAATCACTCACCCCACCAGATCACCCTCGAGCGGATTGTTCGAATCTTCCAGGGTCCGCTGGCCCCGATCGCCTGCGCCACGCGCACTGCCCCCGAACGATGCCCGATGGAAGTTGCCTGTTCTTTGAAGGAAACGTGGGCCGAAGTGCGAGATGCAACGATCGCCATCCTCGAGCGGACCGACTTCGCCACCCTGGCCCGTCGCGCCGGCGGGCCGTGGATCCCGTTGCAGAAAGACCTCTCAACCGTCGGCGGCTAAGGACTTGGTGAATTCAAGCGAGTACGGCAGGTAGATTCTGTTACGAGGTCGTGGCTGATTGTGCGACTCGGTTGCTGAGGCCAGTCGATGAGGAAGACCAGTGATGAGGAAACTGGGAGTGGTCGGGCTATTCATTGTGGTGGCCTGTTTCGCGTCGCCTGGTGAGGCGACCAACCCATCCTCTCCACCAGTTCGCCCGTCGGAGACCAACACCACCAACCCGGTCCCCCTCGGCGCCGAACACCGGATCGGGGTACGGATCGTCGAAGGCTCCGGGGAGCTGTTCGATCGCTTCACCGGGGAGAAGTTTGTGCCTCGGGGCGCCAACCTGATCCGGCTTTCAGCGGGAGCACACAGCACCCTCGATCCGGGACGCTACGACCGCCAGCAGATCGTTGAGACTTTTGCCAGGCTGGCGGGAGGCGGATACAACGTGGTCAGGGTCTTTCTCAACTCTCGGATGCTGGCCGGTGACGAGTCGGGGCTATCGGGCGAATACCTCGACAACGCCGCCGACCTCATTCACATTGCGAAGGCCCATCAACTTCAGGTGCTGTTCACCCAGGACTGGCTTCCGGAGGCCAATTCGTGGGGTTTTCCCTCCGATCCCCTGATCGACAACGTCAACTCGATGTACCTGGCCCGGGGAGGACTGGACGCCAATCGCCGGTTCTTTCTGGAGTGGGTCCGGGGACTGATCGCCCGTGGGGCGCCGCTCGACGCCCTTTTGGCCTACGAGTTGCGCAACGAGCTCTACTTCACCGATTTGTACCCGCCGTTTTCGCTTTCGAGCGGGACGGTGACCACCGCCAACGGTCGGTCGTACGACCTCTCATCAGAAGAAGAAAAGGTCCGACTGTTGGAGGACAACCTCGTTTCCTGGATCGACGAAATGGGCGAAGCCATCCGCTCGGTCGACCCGACCGCGTTGGTGACCATCGGTTTCTTCCAGCCGAAGGGCCCGAACCTGTCAAGGGAGGGCGACGATCGGCTGATCGAGACGAGGCGGGCGATCCTCGAATCCACCGCCGACTTCATCGACCTGCACGGTTATCCGGGCGGTGAGTTGAACCTCGCCCAAATCGTCGAGAATTTCGGGCTTCCAACACAGACCGCCAAGCCAGTCCTGCTCGGAGAGTTCGGCGCGGAACACGTCTCCTACCCATCGGTCGATGATGCCATCCGGGCGCTGGTGGAATGGCAGATCGAGTCGTGTGCCTATGGATTCGACGGGTGGCTGGTGTGGACATGGGACAGTGTCGAGCAGCCGGATTTCTGGAACGCACTCGACAACGACGGGGCAATCGGCCGGGCGCTTTCGCCGGCCGTGCGGCCCGATCCGTGTGCCGTGGGCGAGTTGAACATGACCGTGGAATTGACCAGGGGCGCCACGATCACTGCTTCGGCCGCCACAACCGACGATCCCGTCAACTCAGCCATCGATGGCCTCACCGAGACGATCTGGAGCGCTGGTGACGACGCACCACAGTGGGTCGAGATCGACCTAGGAGCCGAGCGGCCGCTGCGAGCTATCAGGTTGTTGGTCGCTCAACATCCTGTCGGTCTCACCACCCACGTCGTGACCGTACGGGGGGAGAAGGGACCAGCCCGGGAGGTAGCCAACTTCACACAGACGAGCGCCGACGGTGACTGGCTGGAGATATCATGGGATGATCCCCAGACCGACGCGCGCTATGTCCGGGTTGAGACACTGCATTCACCATCGTGGGTGGCCTGGCGGGAGATCAGCCTTCTCGGCCATCGCCGCTGACCGCGGTCAGGATGCAACAGAGATCAGCGCTTGACCGCTCGAATGATCATGGAATGCAGTCCCTCGGCCACTTCATGGGTGGGGGTAAACGAGATGTCGGCGAAACCGGCGCCGGCCAGCCCAGCTCGGTATTCAGTCATTGACAAGGCGCCGGCTATACATCCCACCCAGCTGCCTCTCTCGGCCCGCTGATCCGCCGAAAGGCGGTCGTCAGCGACGATGTCGCTGATTCCGATTCGCCCCTCCCGTCGCAGCACCCGGTGCATGTCGGCGAAGACGGCCGGTTTGTCCGCCGACAGGTTGATGACGCAGTTGGAGATGATCACGTCGACGCTGGCGTCGGCCAGGGGTATGTCTTCGATGTATCCCTTGAGGAATTCAACGTTGCTGGTCCCTGCCTCGACGGCGTTGCGCCGGGCCAAGTCGAGCATTTCTTCGGTCATGTCGAGTCCGTAAACGTGACCGGTCGGGCCGACTCGGCGGGCCGATAGCAACACGTCGATCCCACCTCCCGAGCCGAGGTCGAGCACCGACTCGCCTTCCCGCAGTTCGGTCACCGCCGTCGGGTTGCCACACCCGAGGCTGCCATCGGCCGCGCCGGTGGGGATTTCCGCCAACTCGGTCGAGCTGTACAGACCGCCCGTCATGTCGTCCTCTTCCTGGTCAGGTTTGGCGGGACCGCAGCCGGTGTCGGCTCCACAACACCCGGATCCGACCGCCATGGCGCTGGCTGCGTACCGGCGCCGTACTTCCTCGCGAAGCGCCGCCTCGCCTTGTCGTGCACTCATCACGGATTGCTACTTGTATCGACGGCTGTCGATGCGACATTAGTGCCATATCGACGAATGTCGATATGGTATACGTGACTCAGTGTGCTAATCATCATCTGGCTCGTCGTCGTCGTCCAAGGTGTCCGGATTCTTTCCTTTGACCAGCCGTCGAACCGGTTTGGGGAATAGCCTTTTGAGCAGTTCGGAGTCATCCAAATCGGAGGCGGGTCTTTCTTCCTTTTCCGGCTTGGGAATATCCTTTTTTGTCATACCCACCCCGTATCTTCACTGTTATGGATCTTCCCGAATTGATTGAAAAGTTTGGCACCGAAGACAAATGCGTCGAAGCGTTGGCTCAGCTCCGCTGGCCGAGCGGTGTCACCTGCCCGAAATGCGAATCGACCGCAATCGGAACAGTCAAGACCCGCCGACTCTTTCAATGCAACAGTTGCGAATATCAGTTCTCGGTCCGGGTCGGAACCGTCTTGCAGGACTCCAAGCTTCCCTTGTGGAAATGGTTTCTTGCCACGCTCCTTCTCATCGAAGCCAAAAAGGGCATTAGTGCCAATCAACTCTCCCGCACTTTGGGAGTTACCACCAAAACCGGCTGGTACCTGTGCCATCGGATCAGGGCGGCGATGGTCGACGACGGTTCCCAACTGGCCGGGGTAGTCGAAGCCGATGAGACCTATATCGGCGGGAAGGCGAGCGGGTTCCTCAACCGTCAGGAAGCCGCCCTTCTCCGCTACGACAACAAGGCCACCGTGATCGGAGCTATCTCCCGGGGCGGACAGTTCAAGGCCCGGGTAGTGTCCGACATGACCCGCCAGACGGTCCACGGATTGCTCCGAGCAACTGTCAGCGACCACGCCGAGGCCATCTACACCGACTCGCATCGTTCCTACCGTGGCATCGGAGACCACGACACCCGCCACGAGTACGTTGACCACTCCGCTGAGGAATGGGTAAGGGGCGAAGTTCACACCAACTCGGTCGAATCCGTGTGGAGTCTGCTCAAGCGGGCTGTGATTGGTTCCTACCACCAAGTCTCCAAGAAGCACTTGCCCGCGTATCTGGACGAGTTCAGTTTCCGGTTCAACAACCGGGAGAACCCGCACAAGTTCCGGGATACCTTGCAATGCCTCTGCGCTTCCGAAGTCCTAACGTACGAAAAGCTCATAGCCTGAACTCGGAGCGGATAGTCATCGCGTCGGCGCGCGCGACCAGTTCGTTCAGTCGTCTGAGCCTCCCCTCTATCCATAGCCGCTGGTTGCTGTCGCCACCAGCCAGGAACGTATAACCAGCGTCACTTAGAAATAGCTGAGCTTCCTCCTCTCCTAACGCACTGGCGATTAGGTGAGCGACGGGTGTCGCCCACATTTCGGCCTCCTGTACAGTCATTTGCTTATCGGCATAGAGAACATTGCCCGAGGTGATCAACTGTCCGAGACGACTCTTGAGAGCTAGGAGCTTTTGGCGAGTATCTAGCTGGTCATCTAATTGGTTTCGCTCTTCGCGTAC
>JBQTHI010000098.1:0-4926 GCA_052390035.1 Actinomycetota bacterium
CCGGGGTGGCCACCACACCCTCGACAGTGGCGTTGTCGAACCGCCACGGCCGCACCAGGAGCGTGCCCAGCGGCGCACACACCATTGCCCACCCGAGCACTGCCGCGGTGGACGATATCGAAACCGCCACGACGGCCGCCGCCAGCCTCACTATCCCCTCGAGGGCGAGCACGGCGCCGTAGGTGGCGAAACGCCGGTGGCCGGCCAGAACCCCCTTGCCGACTTGCATCAGCCCAAACAGGCCGGTCAGGAAGAAGGCCTGGAGGGCGAAGATCGGGTCGCCGGCAAACAGCCGATCGCGCATGAAAAAGACGAAGCCGGCTAGGGCGAGCGCACTGCCGCCGATGACGAGGCTCAGGACGCGCCAGTCCTCTTTCAGCACACGTCGCCCTCGGCTGGCCTCGCGGGTGACGAACTGCTCTAGGGGGATAAGCATCACGGTGGCTGCGATGAAGAAAACCGTCCATAGGACCGCGATCGGAGCGAAACCCGCCGCCCCCAGACTGCGCCCTCCAATTACTTGGAAGAGGTAGGCGGCAACTGCTCCGATCAATGAGCCGGCGATCATCCGCGCCGTACCGGGAGCTCGGAATCCCCGCGGCGATTCGAGGATGGGTTCTTCGATGGTCACGCCCTGACCGCTTTCGCTCCGGACCTGGGTGACCGCCATCCTGACATCAATCGGCCACAGATGCCCAACCCTGAATCCGAACCCCGGGTTCCAGTCCATGATTTCGTCAGTTGGGGCCCCAAGTTGGTGACGGTGAACCGCACTGCTCCGAACCTGGGGCTCCAACGAATGATTTCGTTGGCTGGAACCCGGGGTTCGGGTCCCAGGGGTTGCGCTTACCTGAGCCTGATCAGCCTGGCGAGGAACGACGCCATCTGTTCCCTGGTAACCGGATTGGCCGGGCTGTACGTGGTAGGAGAGGTTCCGGCCGTCACGGCCAGCGACGCCAACTGATTGATAGCCGTGACCGTTTCCGGGGAGAGTCCGCCCAGATCGGTAAAACCATGATCCGAGGCGACGGGGGTAGGAAGTCCAGCGGCCGCGTAAAGCCTCATCAGGAAGAGGGCCATCTGCCAGCGACTAACCGTCGAGTAGGGGTCGAAGGTGGTGGGTGACGTTCCGGCGGTGATGCCCAGCTGTTTGATCTGGCGAATGGCATCTATGGTCGATGGTGGGAACCCGTCGATGTCGCCGAAGCCGGACGGGACCGGGACGGGAAGCACGATGCCGATCGCCGAGGCGGTGCGAGCAAGGAAGATCGCCATCTGCCAGCGGGGCACATCGACGAACGGTGAAAAGACACCCGGTGCGGTTCCGACCGTGATCTGGAGGGCGGCGATGCAGTTGATGTCGTTGAGATGCGGACTGCTCGGCGACACGTCGCCAAAACCTGACGAGGGCGCCGTCCCGTCGCAGATGGCGATACCCAGACCCGAGCCCCCCGTGATCGAATAGGCGGTCGAGCGAAGCCCCAGACCGTTCCGGAAGGTGCGACCTCCCCTGACGATGGTGATCGCCTGGCCGTTGAGGGTTCCGGCGATGGTGACCTCGGCCACCGTGCCAGACAGGTTGCGGTTGGTAACGGCGACGGCCGTGACGGTTTCCAACCCGAACGCAGTGGCAATCTCGCTCCCGGTCACGGTTCTGGTCCACTTGGCGAACGGGTTCTGCGCCTCGGGAGAAATCGACCAGGGATCGGGGGTGGCGAGCAGATACGGAAGGGGGGTGGTTTGCGCGAGGCCTTCCACGTTGCCGTCGGTGTGACCGCCGGTCGAGCTGGCGTAATACGCGATGATCACCGTCTGATCGGGTGCCTGCGGATGAGTCACGATCTGGCCGGCGGTCGCCTGGACGGCCGCCACCCAGTTCGGCCCGTATTGGTCGGCTTCCTTCGACCATCCCACGTACGCCTGGTCGACCACCGTCGAATAAAGCTGGCACCAGCATTGCGACCGGCGGCTGGCGTCGAGGGCTTCTTCCGGCCCGTACCGGAGTGCCTGGCGGATCCCGTAGGTGCGAGCGGCGATGGCTTGCGCCTGAAGCGCCTGGGGATGCCAGTCCGAGGGCATCTCGCCCAGGCCATATATGTAATCCTCGATACCCATCTCCAGAATGACATGGAATCCCTCGCCGACCGGCCGGATGCGGATCACTCCCCGGGCGTAAGTCCGGCCGTTGTCGGCGGCAAAGATGCGGGTCCCGTCGAAGGCCCAGGTGATGGCGGCCTGGCAGGTGCCGGGGTTGCCGACCGGACCCCCGGCCCGGAAGAATTGACAGGCGCCGCCGCCGATAGCGCGGAACTCCCACGTCTCGCCCGGTTGGGCAAACTGAGTAGGGCATTCACCTTCGCCGTCATTCGCCTTGCAGAGAGCGGCGGGACCCGGCCCATCGACTCGAAAGTTGAACGACGTTCGGTTCTGGAGGACGCCGATCCATAGAGGGTCGGGGTCGGTGACGATGAAACTTGATGAGAGCACCGAACCGAGCAGTTGGACGGTGGTTCCGGCGTAGTAGTAGCCGGTGATCTCAGGGGCGGTGTGGCCGGTTTCCGCCATCGCTCTGGCACCGTATTGCGACATGCCCACCATGTGACCCCAACCCGACCCGTCGAGGGTGAAGGTGGGGTCGGCGCTCTGGGCGACCGCCGGGGCTGCCGAGACGAGGGCCGCCACCAGCACCACCACCAACAGCAGGTTTGTCGATCGCATCCGGCACCTCCACCGGCGGGTCGGGACGCGACCAACCGGCTAATCGCCAGCGTTTTGTGGGGTGATCTCCCCTAACTCCGACACGGACTCTAGGCGGGCGGGGCCGCCTAAACCAACCTTTCCCGCCATCCACAGGGCGGAGGCGAACCACCAGGTGGGCTCGAACAGGACGGTCTGGGTCATCGCAGGCAAGAAGGCGGCGAGCAGACCGAGACCTCCGACCAGTCCGGCCCCGCTTCGAACAATGGTGATGATGAGGACGACGAAAGCGGCGATACCGATGAGCCCGGTCTCGGCGCCCAGTTCGAGACCGAGGTTGTGCGGTTCCTGGCCGATCGAATTCGTCTCCCACCCCACCCCCAACCCCCCCCCGGTGACCGGGTGAGTCACGAACATCTCCCAGTATGCGGGCCACACAGCGGCCCGCGGCTCGGACTCGTCGAAGAGGTCTTCGAACGACTCCGATCCTTCGAACAGTCCGGTCAGCCCGGCCAACAGATCGAAGCCCTGCTGGAAGCGGAAGGCGAACTGCACGTCGAGATCGGCGCCGACGTCCTCCACGTCAATGAGAAAAAGGGCGGTCAGCAGCAACACCGTGGTGAGGGTGGCTGCGCCAAGCGAGCGGAACAATTGCCCTCCTGTGATGAGGCGTCGCCTGAGGGCGGCTATGGCCAGGACGGTGGTGGCGATCAACAGGGCGGCCCAGCCCGTCCGCGAGAAGGCGAGGATCACCGACAGCCACAATCCCCCCAACAGCACTCCGTCAAGCTCGGGTCGCCCGCTGCCCTGGCCCCGGATCGAGGCGAGCAGGGCGAGGGCCGCCCACAACACTCCCCAGGCGGCGCCGTAGCCGGGATCTTGATGCCAGTTGGATAACGCCAGGAAGTGTGAGAGCAGATAGGCGGGTTTGGCCACTTTGTCGATGAGGGGCAGGTCGTAGCCGACCGCCCCCGTCAAATAGTTGATGGGATCGTTCCCGGCCACCCCTACCAGGATCACCGAGATCAACAACCCGGTGACGGCCATCGCCCCCGCCGTCCAAAACACCACCCGCAAGGTTCGGTCGGCTAGCCCAGGGGTGCGAAGCCGGCGCTCGCTGACCACCAGCACCAGGCCTCCGACCAAGAGAGCAAGGAGAAGCCGGATGAACTGCTCCCGGTAGGCAGGGACCGGAAGGCCCACCGCCGCCACCGCCAAGAAGACTCCGATCATCGCCGAGAGCCGAGGGTGCCAGGGCCAGCGCCTCTGGCGGAGGCCCTCGAGCACATCGGCGGCGGCCAGCACCGCTACCAGCACCAGGTAGGGCTTCCACGAGACCCAGGCCGATAGATAGACGGTGTGAAGGGGGAGCACCGCCACCATGACGAGGAAGAGGCGGTCCCGGAGCTTCACATCTCCGTTTTTATCACCCACAAGCCCTGGTTTCCGCCGTTTCCGCGTCGCGAAAGCGGGAGGTCGCTGATAAAACGAACGGTACGGACATCCCTCTCCCCTCCGTAGCAGTCTTGCTGCCGGTCTTCAACGAGGCCGGCTACATCGACCGTTGCCTGGAGAGCCTCGCCGCCCAGGACTATCAGGGACGGGTCGAGATCCTGGTGGCCGACGGTGGCTCGACCGACGGCAGCCTCGATCGTTTGGGGGAGTGGGAGGAGCGGGTCCCGTCGATGCGGGTCTTCGACAACGTCGAACGGGTGCAGGCGGCCGGTCTCAACTTGCTGGCCGGCATCACCGAGGCCGACATTTTGATCCGTGCCGATGCCCACACCACCTATGCAACCAGCTACATCAGCGCCTCGGTGGCGGCCCTCCGAGACTCCGGCGCCGATGCCGTGGGCGGACCGATGGTCCCGGAGGGCAACACCCCTTTTGGCCAAGCCGTGGCTCGCGCATTTCGGTCCCGCCTGGGACTCGGCCCGGCCGCCTTCCATCACGCGCAAGAGCCGGTGGAAGCGGACACCGTCTACCTGGGAGCGATGAAGACCGCGACGTTTCTGGAGGCTGGCGGGATGCGACGCCTGCCCTCCCGCGTCGCCGAAGACGCCGACTTCTACTACCGCCTCCGAAAACGGGGCGGCCGCGTGATCGTCGATCCGGCGATACGCACGGTTTACACCCCGCGGGAGACTCCCGCTGCACTCTGGCGTCAGTTCTATCCATATGGGCTGGGCAAGGCGGACATGCTCTACAGCAACGGCGAGGTCCCCTCCT
>JBQTHI010000099.1:0-2752 GCA_052390035.1 Actinomycetota bacterium
GGATCGGTTCTCGAAGAAAGCTGGATGACTTTCCAGATGGTCGGACAATTTCTACCTTGCAACTAAGGAAGCTGGAGAAGCTAAGGGAGCTCGTGGGAGGTGACCACCCCGCCGGTGGCGTCGATCAATTGAACGGTAAGAGGAACCTCGACAGCACGATCCGCCCGAAACAAAGCCACTTGATTCTCGATCCGGTCGGTGAGCTCGACCCCGGTAGGATCGATCAGGCGCACATCGGTGATTGGCCCACCTGCATGCTCGACCCACCCTCCCCCTCGGAACCCGTCGGCGAGAAACTGACATCCCAGATTTACCCATGGGCGTCCGGTGACGAGAGGATGGCCCCCACCGCCTGCAATGGCATGAGCGGTCCAACGATTAGAACCAGCCTTGATTGTCCAACCTGACCATGCCCATTTGCCCTGCTCAGGATGGCTCGAGCTCTCGCAGGTGATGTACCAGAGCCACTCGCTGCCAAAGTCCTTGACACGGTGGACGGTGACCGAGTCGGCCGAGAGTCGGATGGGTTTCGTCTCACCCAACGGACGAGTTTCAAATGAGTTGACCCAGTCCCTAATTGCCAGCTCGAGCTCGTCTATCGCTGCCATTTTTCCACGCTTTGGGCCGACCGCCGACGAACATATCGACTGACTCGGCGCTTGTCGGCGTGGCCATGCTACGAAATGCCCACCACCAAAAATGTCTGATATCGCACGGATTGCATACCATCCGGGATCGGCACGTATTGAGTGGAGCGCCTTCGGCGTGACGGCACCTGACGGTGGTGCCCGCAGGTCGGAGCTTTCATGCATTCATCCGGTAACTCAAGGACTGGGTTCGCTCGTATGACGCCCGGGGCGCCCAGCGCGAAGGCTCACGTAAAGCATGGTGGGCATCTCGGGGAATTCGTCCTCCTCGAAGGTCACAGAGAATGGGCCCAATCCACTGTTGGTGTCGACCCGGATAGGGACATGGACCACAACCCGTCCGACGGCATCGAGAATCTCGAGCCGGAATCTGGAGACCTGGGAAACGCCTCTGATGGTCACCGTTGTCGGCGCCCACCCGTCGAAGGTCGGATATTCGATCAGGATCCCCGGGCCAGGTCGAGGAAGCTTTGCCGGGTCATCGGGTCGTCGAGCACCAGGCCCTCGGATGAGAAGACCTCAATCGGCGAGCCGTCGAGCCGCAGGCGGGCCCCGGTGATGGCCGGGTCGTAGGCGGTTACGGTGTCGACCAGCTGGGCAAGGCGCGCCCTCATCGAGAAGGTACCGCCGCCATCGTCGAAGTCGGAGGAAAGGTCGACGGTGGCGATGTCATCTTCTACCTCGGCTGCCAATACCCGGGTTTCCTCGGGAACGGCGGGGTGATTCCCGTGCTGGATTCGGAGGGTGTTAATCCCACGAGTCCTTGCACCGTTTCCGCGAGATCGAGAGATTCCTGGTTACGGGTGCCAGGAAGGGCCCGGGCCGTAGCCAGTCACCGCCGGAAGCCGTGGAGCATGAACACCGGCCGAAGGCGGTTGACTCGGTCCGTGATGGTGGTGGAGGCCGGCGCCGTGGTAGGAGCTGTGGTGGTGGTAGCAGCTGACGTTGTGGCGAGTGTCTCAGTCGTTGAGGGTTGAGTCGGGCTGCTCGTAGAGGCGATCGGTGTTGTCGTGGCCTCGTCTGCCGACGGCAGGCACGAAACCACGAACGATGCCACGGCAAGGATGGTGGTGAAAGACCTCTTCATGTTCCCCTCTACCGTGGCCTCGACTCAAGGGTCACTCTTTGGTCCTACCCGGTCAAGAGCCGAAGGTCACCTCGTTCCCACAGCGGCGCCTCCCTAGGCACGACAATCGGGCTGATGGCCGATCGCACCGGTGAGCCGGCGCCGATGCATCAGCCGACCACACCCGACGAGACGACAGCAGGCCGCCAGCAGGCGATCGAAGCCGCCGTCGAGTGGCTGAGCGGTCAGGCCCTGCGATGGCTGACCACCGAAAAACGCTGGCGATGGCTGCGGAGCCGTGGTTGTCCTCTCTCCCCACTGCCCCGTCGCGACGCCCGAGCCCAAACCGGCCCCACCCTTTAGCGCTAGATCTCCCCAGCCTTGGGGGAGGATGGGTGCCTGAGACGGGGCTGGTACCGCTGCCCCCTTGGGCCCACACCGAGAGCTCCTGTGCCACAAGGGTTCTAGGCCGTTATCTCGGCTGCCACCGTTTTTACATTATGATGTCATAATGGCACGAAGGAAGACGACGGTCTATATCGACGAGAGAGTGCTGCGGGCGGCCAAGGTCTACGCGGCTCGCAAAGGCGTCCGAGACTCCGAGGTGATCGAAACCGCATTGCGAGAGTATCTCGGGCTCGACGTGCTCGAACCAGTATGGGAGCGCAACCGCGATCTCGATCCCGAAGAAGCCGACCAACTCGCCTACCGCGAGCTGGCAGCGGCCCGTGCCGAACGCCGTCGACCGAAGCGTTCCTGATTCGTGCTACGGATCGTCGTCGATCCCGGCGTGCTGGTGTCGGCTCGTCTCTCGGGTCGCGGTGCACCGGCCGAGCTGGTTCGCCGGTGGCTTTCCGGCCAGGTTGACGTCATCGTGTCTCCGCTCCTGCTCGACGAGATAGACGACGTGTTGCACCGACCAGCGTTCGAGCGCTGGCTGACTTCAGATGAGGCCGGTGTCTACCTCGAGCTCCTGAGTACCCACGCCACGGTGGTGGAAGATCCACCACCCCAGGCCGGCCATACCCCGGATCCCGAC
>JBQTHI010000100.1:0-45984 GCA_052390035.1 Actinomycetota bacterium
GGGTGGGCGTCGGGCACCGGGTAGATGAGGGTGATGGTGAATCTCCCGGCGGGCTGGGTGAGCACGGTCGGGATGGCCGGGTCGCAGGTGGCCGGGATAGTCGAACACGACGATGTCGGGAGGGTCCCCGCCTGGGGGAGGTTCACCTGGACATAGGCCAGGGCCTGCTCGCAACCTTCCTGTCCGTTCAGTTCGTAGGTGGCGAGGGCTCCAGCGCTGGCGGCAGCATCGGCCACCCGCTGGTCGAGGGCTCGATCCAGCCGCATCGCCGAGAGGTCGATGGCGAAGGCGGCGGCGGCGAGAAGCAGGAGCAAAGAGACGGCGACCATCATCAGCGTGTAGCCGCCCTGTTGCCTGCCCACCCTCATCGCTCGAACCTCGCCGCCGACTGGCTGGAGAGGGTCACATTCATGGTGAACAGCACCACCTGAATCTCGCTGTTGCGACGCACCAGGACTTGGACCCGGCTCTCCCCGACCGGACGCCCGTCGGTGAAGCAGTCCGCGTTGCCGTAGGCGGTGGATCCCGACGTCTCCTCGAGGCGGCGGGGGGTGCCCGCCGGCCCGAGGAGGGCAACGCATATGTACTGGCCGGCGACGGCAGAGCCCAGGTCTCCGATCGCGGCCGCCCTGGTGACATCGCGGACCTGGGACAGCCAGCTATCGACCGGAGATGCGCCACCGGGGAGGGGAAGGGTCGCCCCGAATCGGCTCCCTTCTCGAGCGGAGGTCTGGAGGGCGTTGGAGCGGCCATAGGCAACCGCGGCGGTGACGGTGCCGACGAGCAGCATGACCAGGAGCATCATGGTCAGGGCGGCCTCGACCAGCACGGCCCCGCGCTCATCCGTAGATCGAGATGTCTGCCCGACCACCCGCACGGTTGCCTCCCAGGGTGAGTCTACGAATTGATCGGCCCACGTAAAGGGGTGAATGGCGGCTCTTCGGCCGTGGGGGCCCTCCACTCCGAGCCAAGACCAGGCGTCGGGACCGCGCCTCCACGGAAGTCTGGCGCCGCGATCGCGCTCTCCGCGCCGAGTCGCGCAGAAGGCGCGGCCGGTGCACCAAGCCAGTCTCGGTCTCGGCAGGGACGGGCGAGCCTAGATCAGGCCCAACTCGCGCACCGCGTTTCGTTCTTCTTCCAACTCGGCGACCGAGGCGTCGATGCGGGCTCGCGAAAAGGGGTCGATCTCCAGACCCTGAACAATCTCCCATTCGCCATCACGGCACGTGCATGGGAACGATGAGATGAGGCCTTCAGGCACACCATAAGAGCCGTCGGAGGCAACCGCCATCGACACCCAATCGTTCTCGGGGGTACCGAGCATCCAGCTCCTGATGTGGTCAATGGCGGCGTTGGCGGCAGAGGCGGCCGAGGAAGCACCTCTGGCTTCGATGATGGCGGCGCCGCGTTTAGCCACTGCCGGAATGAAGGTGTTCTCAACCCAGGCGTGGTGGCCCACCTTCTCGTAGGCGCTCGCTCCATCTACCTCACAATGAAAGAGATCGGGGTATTGGGTACTGGAGTGGTTACCCCAGATGGTCATCCTCCGGATCGATGACACCGGACGATCGACCCTTGCAGCCAACTGGCTGATCGCTCGGTTGTGATCAAGCCGGGTCATGGCGGTGAAGTGGCGAGGATCGGCGCCCTTGGCGTTATTAAGGGCGATCAAACAGTTGGTGTTGGCCGGATTGCCGACGACCAGCACTCGTGCCGTCGGCTTGGCGCTGGCGGCGATTGCCTGGCCCTGAACGGTGAATATCGCTCCGTTGGCCGAAAGCAGATCGGACCGCTCCATACCCTGCCTACGGGGCATCGCTCCCACCAGCAGGGCAAGGTCTGCGTCTCCGAAAGCCGACTCCGGGTCATCGGTCTTGACCATGCCCGCTAGTAGGGGAAAGGCGCCATCCTCCAACTCCATGCCTACACCGTCGAGGGCCTTCAAGGCGGGGGTGATTTCCAGCATTTGCAGGATCAGTGGCTGCTCCGGACCCAACATGTCTCCGGCCGCGATGCGGAACACCAGGCTGTAACCGATTTGCCCGGCGGCGCCGGTGACGGTGACTCGGACAGGAGCCTTCATTGGCCTGCGAGGCTAGCGAGGGTACCAGTGACTGCCGGCAGGCCTTATCACTCGGGGTAGCAACTCGGACCGCACGACGGCGTGACTTTGGGCGGTGCATCGATGGCATCCACCAGATCGCCTTCAGTCTCGCCTCCCGATGAAACCGGATCGCTGGACACCAAGGACGTATTTCCCTGGTCGCCACCGGCCGGGGCCACCGGCCGGTTGGAGGGTTCACAGGCGGCGACCACCACCATCAGGCAAAGACCCAACAGAGCCTTGCTGGTGGTCGCCGACGATGCACCGTATCCCCGACGTCGGAAGTTCAAGGTCGGAACATACTCGGGCCCGTCCAGGCGAGGCCTGGGCGGAAACCGGCTCGGCGGCTTAGAGGTCGAAATCCAAGGCGATGTCGAGCGCAGGGGGGGAATGGGTGATCCAACCGACCGAGATCACATCGACTCCCGTTTCCGCCACCTCCCGGACGTTGTCCCGGGTAATGCCACCCGAAGCCTCAACGATCATCGTTCCGTTGACCATCTCCACCGCCTTCCTCATGGTGGCGGGATCCATGTTGTCGAGCAGGACGATCTCGGCCCCGACCTCGAGCAGCTCGGCCAGTTGGTCGAGGCTGGTCACCTCGACTTCGATCGTCACTGTGTGCCCCACCATCCGCCGGGCCGCCTCAACGGCCTTGCGTATCCCACCGGCGGCGATGAGGTGGTTGTCTTTGATCATCACCGCGTCGAACAACCCGAACCGATGGTTTATCCCTCCACCGATGGCGACGGCGTACTTGTCAAAGATCCTCAACCCGGGCATGGTCTTCCTGGTGTCGGCGATCCGCGCCCCGGTTCCTTCCACCAACGTCACCAGCGAACGGGTGGCGGTTGCTACGCCGCTCATCCGGCCGAGCATGTTGAGAGCGGTGCGCTCGGCGCTGAGAAGCGACCGGGCCAGACCTTCGATTCTCACCAGTTTTTGGCCGGCGGCGACGTCGGCACCGTCGTTGACAACAATGTCGCAGGTGGTCCCCTCGTCGACCATTTTGAAGACCGCCATCACAATTTCCACCCCGGCGATCCGGCCCGCCTCCCGAGCGACGATGGTGGCGGCCGACCGCTTGGGCTTGGGGACCGTCGCCGCGCTGATGTCGCCCGCCAGCCCGAGGTCCTCGTCCAGCGCACGCTGAAGAATCGGCAGGTATTGGGACGGGTGCATCACTCTCCTTCGGCTGGGTTCGGGATGGGCTCGATGAGGTTGCGATTCGTCTGAAAGACGTCCGGTTCGGGATAGTCGGCCCGATAGTGGCCGCCTCGCGACTCCGAGCGACGAAGGGAGGCGGCCACCACCAGACGAGCCACATCGGCCGCCACCCGGCCGGCCAGGGAGGATCGAAGCGCCCCATCCAGTTCGAGCAGACGGTTGCGGGCTTCCCACAATCCGGTGCCGGTGCGGACCAGACCTGCCCGCTCCCACATGATGGTCCGCACCTCCTTGATCCCATCGCCCGTTAAAGGCAATGAGACGGCCGCCCGGGGTAATTCGGCATCATGAGGAGGAGGTGTCATCTCCCGTGCGACATCGGCGGCCACTTGACCACCGAAAACCAAACCTTCAAGTAGAGAGTTAGAGGCGAGCCGGTTGGCGCCGTGCACCCCCGTTGAGGCCACCTCTCCGACCGCCCACAATCCCGGCATCGAAGTCCGACCATCGGGACCGGCGTCGATCCCTCCCATGTAGTAGTGGGCGGCGGGTGACACCGGCAGGAGATCGACGGCAGGGTCGAGCCCGACCTCCTGTGCCGAGGCGAAAACGGTGGGGAAATGGGAGGAGAAGTCAGTCAGGGCTCGAGCGTCCAAGAACGCCCCCAGGCCGCGATCCAGTTGCCAGAAAATGGCACGAGCGACGACGTCGCGGGGCGCCAGTTCGGCGTCGGGGTGGTGAGCTAGCAAGAACCGCCGGCCCTCCCCGTCGAGCAGTTGGGCGCCTTCACCCCGGACCGCTTCGGTGATTAGAGGCATCGGATCTTTGCCGGTCATCAGGGCGGTGGGATGGAACTGCACAAACTCGAGATCGGCCAGTCGGACGCCGATCCGCGCCGCCATCGCTTGGCCGTCACCCGTCACCCCGGGCGGGTTGGTGGTGCGGAGGTAGATCCGGCCGATCCCCCCGGTGGCGAAGACCACCGCTGGGGCAAGAAGCAGATGACGTTCGCCGTCGGGATCGGCTGCTACCAGACCGACCACTCTCCCCTGGTCGGTCGCCAAATCCAATGCTCGCCATCCCTCGAGGACTTCGATTCGGTCCGACTTGATCGTCGCTTCGGTGAGCGCCCGCATCACCTCATAGCCGGTACGGTCACCCTCGGCATGGATGATGCGCCGCCTTCCATGCCCGGCCTCCCGGCCAAGAGCGAGGGCTCCTTCCTGATCCGTATCGAAACGAGCGCCAAGCTCGATCAGGCGGTCAATGGCGTCCGGGCCACCCTCGGTGAGCATCTCTACCGCTTGCCGCACCGCCAGACCGCCGGACACGGCCAGGGTGTCGGAGGCATGGTCTCCGGGGGTGTCATCTCTTCCGACGGCGGCGGCGATTCCTCCTTGTGCCCACCAGGTCGAGCCGAGCACCCCGGCAGATAGAACTACTGCCGAGTCGAGACCCAAAGCGGTGGACAGTCCTGCGACCCCCGAGCCGATGATGAGCGGAGCATCAAGTCGCCTCATCGGTCGTCGTCCGGCGCTGCGCTCCCCGGGGGAGACACCCGTCTCACTTCCGTTTGACGGCCAGCATCCGCTCCACGGCCCGCCGTGCCCGATCGGCGATCTCCGGTTCGATCTCCACCCGATAGCGCATTTCCTCCAGCGCCGAACTGATATTGGAGAGGGTGATGCGCTTCATGTGGGGACACAGGTTGCATGGGCGCACAAACTCCGTGTCGGGAGCGTATTCGGCGACGTTGTCAGCCATCGAACACTCGGTGATCATCATCACCCGGGCCGGTTGGTTCTCGGTGACCCATTTCTGCATCCCGTAGGTCGATCCGACAAAATCGGCCTCCGCCAGCACGTCCGGCGGGCATTCGGGATGGGCGATGACCTGGAGGTTCTCGAGGCCGGAGCGGAAGCTGCGGATCTCATCGCCGGTGAACCGCTCGTGGACCATGCAGGATCCTTCCCATAGGACCACCTCGACGTTGGTCTGTGACGCTACCCATCGCCCCAGGTACTGGTCAGGCGTGAAGATCACCTTGTCCACGCCCAGCGATTCGACCACCGCCACAGCGTTTCCCGAAGTGCAGCAGATGTCCGATTCCGCTTTCACCTCGGCCGAGGTGTTCACGTAAGTGACCACCGGTGCCCCCGGGTGCTGTTCACGCAGCCGGCGGACGTCGGCGCCGGTGATTCCCTCCGAGAGAGAACAGCCCGCCCGCTGGTCGGGGATGAGAACGGTCTTCTTCGGGTTGAGCAGCTTGGCGGTCTCCGCCATGAAGTGCACCCCCGCCATCACGATCACATCGGCAGTGGCCTCGACCGCCATGCGGGCCAAGGCGAGGGAATCGCCGGTGAGGTCGGCCACGGTGTGATAAATGTCGGGGGTCATGTAGTTGTGAGCGAGGATGACGGCGTTGCGTTGCTTCTTGAGCCGTTCGATATCAGCGATGACGGGCGCAAGTGCGGCGCGTTCTTCCTCAGGGAGGACGTCGCGCCGACGGGTGACTTGCAGTGTCGGCATCACATCCGCTCAACAACGGCATCGGCGAATTGCGAGGTCTTCACCTCGGTGGCTCCTTCCATGAGCCGCGCGAAGTCGTAGGTAACGACCTTGTCGGCGATCGCCGACTCGAGGCCCTTGATGATCAATTCGGCGGCTTCGCCCCATCCCAGGTAACGGAGCATCATCTCCCCAGACAGGATCACCGAGCCGGGGTTGACCTTGTCCTGGCCCGCATATTTAGGGGCGGTGCCATGGGTGGCCTCGAACACCGCATGGCCGGTTTGGTAGTTGATGTTGCCGCC
The DNA here is from genome assembly GCA_052390035.1 of Actinomycetota bacterium. Taxonomy (GTDB): domain Bacteria; phylum Actinomycetota; class Acidimicrobiia; order Spongiisociales; family ZC4RG35; genus JBQTHI01. The sequence goes on from JBQTHI010000100.1 coordinate 6,085, forward strand.
CGGGGCTATCCCGATCCCGCCTACCTGGGCGGCGAGGGCGTCGGAGATGTAGTCGCCGTTGAGGTTCATGGTGGCGATGACGTCGTATTCAGCCGGCCTGGTGAGGATCTGTTGCAAGAACGCGTCGGCGATGGCGTCTTTCACGAGTAACTTGTCGCCGGGCTGGCCACCGGAATCGTCCCATGAGATGGCGACTTCGGAGAATTCCTCATGGACCACCTCATAGCCCCATCTGCGAAAGGCACCTTCGGTGAACTTCATGATGTTGCCTTTGTGGACCAGAGTGACCGATTTCCGCTGGTTGGCGAGGGCATATCGAATGGCTGCCCGCACCAGCCGTTTGGAACCCGTCACTGAGGCTGGTTTGATCCCGATCCCCGAGTCCTCCCGCAGCTCCCACCCGAACTCGGAGTCGAGATAGGCCAACAGCTTCTTGGCGCCTTCACTCCCCTCCTCCAACTCTTTGCCGGCGTAAACATCCTCTGTGTTCTCGCGGAAAATGACCATGTTGACCAACTCGGGATGACGGACCGGGGAGGGAACTCCGGCGAACCACCGAATCGGTCGGACGCAGGCGTAAAGGTCGAGGGTCTGGCGAAGAGCCACATTCAGCGATCGGATGCCGCCACCCACTGGGGTGGTCAACGGCCCTTTGATGCCCACCAGGCGAGTGCGGAAGGCGTCCACCGTTTCGTCGGGTAGCCACGAGCCCACCTCGTTGTAGGCCCTCTCTCCCGCCAGCCGCTCCTCCCAGGCGATGGCGCGGGTGCCGCCGTACGCCCGGTCGACCGCCGCCACCAAGACTCGGCTCGCCGCCGCCCAGATGTCGGGTCCGGTCCCATCACCCTCAATGAAGGGAATGATCGGGTCATCGGGTACCTGCAGGCCATCCGGCCCCATAGTGATCTGTCTGCCCACGGCTCTCCTTCTATGTCGAAACTGGGAGGCTACCCGGGCTCTATTTGCCTCCGGCCTGGGCTGCCGCCAGGGTGTTGACCAGCAACATCGCCCGGGTCATCAGTCCCACCCCGCCAGGGACCGGGGTAATGGCGCCGGCCACTGCTGCCACCTCGTCGAATGCGACGTCGCCGACCAGGCGATCGTTGGAAAGGCGGTTGATTCCCACGTCGATAACGGTGGCTCCCGGGCGGACATGTTCGACCGTGATGAAATCCGGTGTTCCCACCGCCGCCACCAGGATGTCAGCCTGGCGAGTTAGACCGGACAGGTCTTTGGTACGGGAATGAGCCACCGAGACGGTGGCGTCGGCGCCCCGGGCCGCCAGCATCAAAGCCAGCGGGCGGCCAACCAGGAAGGATCGGCCAACCACCACGGCCCGCACTCCAGAGGTGGGGATGTCGTAGTGATCGAGCATTCGCATGATCCCCGACGGGGTGCAGGGACGGGGTCCCGGTTGGTCGAGGACCAGCAGGCCAAGGTTGAAGGGATGGAGGCCATCGGCGTCCTTGGCGGGATCTATCGCACGCACCGCCGACTCCCCGTCGAGGTCCCCGGGAAGGGGAAGCTGAACCAGGATGCCGTCCACCTCCGGGTCTGCATTGAGCGAGCGAATCAGGTCCTCCACATCAGCCTGACCAACCGTGGCAGGAAGGTGGTGGTGTATCGACACCATTCCCACCTGCTCCGCATCCCGTCGCTTACCCCGCACGTAAACCTGCGACGGAGGGTCGTCGCCCACCAGGACCGTGGCCAGACCTGGTGCCCGGCCCAATCGCTTGACCTGCTCCGACACTTCGGCCTTAACCGTCGCCGCCACCAACTTCCCATCGAGGACTATGGCACTCATCGACACCAACCCACCCATCGTGAGGCCGACGCCACTGGCTCGATGCGGATCAATGGCGGAAGTGGCGGCGACCCGCTCGTACGAATGCCACACCCAGGGCTTCGGCAGCGGAGACCACCTCCGTGTCGCGTTTGGAGCCGCCGGGGGCAACGATCGCCTCCACTCCTGCCGCGGCCAGCAGTTCGACGGCGTCGGCGAAAGGGAAAAACCCATCCGAGGCGGCCACCGCCCCCTTGGCCCGATCACCGGCCTGGGCCAACGCCTTACGGGCTGCCCCGATCCGGCTTTGGTCGCCGGCTCCGACTCCGACCGCACTCCGTCCACTGACCACCACCACCGAGTTCGATTTGGTGTGGGCTGCCACCGTCCAGGCCAGGCGAAGGCCGTCGAACTGCTCGAGGGTCGGCCGGCGAGTGGTTAACACCTCCCAACCCTCCACATCGACCTGATCCCGCTGCTGCAACAACATTCCCTCCTCGATCCGCCGCAGATCGGGATCAACATTGTGGGGAGGCGGAGCCTCGAGAACTCGCAGCGATGGCTGGGAGACCAACGGACCGATGTCTTCGACCCTTGGGGCGATGACGACCTCGATGAATCTCCCGGCCATCGCTTCGGCCACCTCTCTGGTCAGGCTGCTTTTGAGGGCGACCACCCCCCCGAAGGCCGATTGGGGATCACACTCCCAGGCGGCGGAGAAGGTGGCGGCTGGGTTGGCGCCGATTGCGACTCCGCAGGGGTTGTTGTGTTTGACGATCACGACCGCTGTCTCTTCGAGGTCGTTCACCAATCGCCAGGCCGCCTCCGCATCGAGGTAGTTGTTAAGCGACATCTCTTTGCCTTGGAGCAACCGGGCCTTCCACCACCAGGGCTCGGCAGAACGTTCTCGGTATAGACCCGCCAGCTGATGAGGGTTCTCGCCATATCGGAGCGAGGCAACCCGCTCGAGGGTGATAGCCATCCGTGCCGGGACCCGATCTTCTCCCTCGAGCCAGTTGAGAATGGCGGCGTCGTAGGAGGCGGTACGGAAGAAGGCTTCGCGGGCAAGGGCGCGACGCAATTCGTCGGAAAGGCCTCCGGCTTCGATCTCCTCGGCCACCTTCCCGTACTGGTCAGGGGAGCTGACCACGCCGACGAAGTCCTGGTTCTTAGCGGCGGCTCTGATCAGCGCCGGACCGCCAATATCAATCTGCTCGATCGCCGCCTCCCAGGTGGTGGACGGGTCCGCCACTGTTCTTTCAAACGGGTAGAGGTTGGACACGACCAACTCGAACGGCTCGATCCGATGCATCTCGAGGTCGCGCCGGTGTTCGGGGTCATTCAGCTTGGCGAGGATGCCAGCGTGGATTCGAGGGTGGAGGGTTTTGACCCGTCCCCCGAGGATCTCGGCAGCCTCGGTCACGTCGGAAACGAGGGTCACCGAGACCCCTGCTGCGGCCAGGTGAGCGGCCGTTCCTCCCGACGAGACGACCTCGACCCCGGCGCTGACCAGTCGACGGGCGAAGTCGATGAGCCCGGTCTTGTCATGCACCGAAACCAACGCCCGACGCACTGGGATGCTATTCATGACCAGACCACTGCGCCATTCTCGATGTTCAGGCGACCTTCCACCAAGGCCCGCACCACCCGCGGATAAAGATCATGTTCCTCCCACTGGATGCGGGCATGAAGCGACTCGACAGTGTCGTTGTCGAGGACCGGCACCGCTCGCTGGGCGATGATCGGTCCGTGATCGACCTCCACATCGACAAAGTGGATCGTCACCCCGGTCACCTTCACTCCGTGGCGAAGTGCTTGGCCCACGGCGCCAAGCCCGGGGAAAGCAGGCAGAAGCGATGGGTGGATGTTGACGATCCGATTGGGGAATCGGGCTATCGCCTCAGGGCCCAACACCCTCATGAACCCGGCCAAGACCAGCGCTTCGGCGCCGTAGACCGAGGCCATATCGCAGATTCGCCTTGTGAAGGCTACCCGGTCACCTCGATATTCAGCGACCGAGGTGGGGAGGCCGGCGGCCACGGCCCGATCGAGGGCACCACATTCGGGATCGTCGCTCAACACCGCTCGAAGGCCGGGGACCCCGGCGTCGATCAGGGCCTGGAGGTTGGTACCGGCGCCACTGGCCAGCACCGCGAAGTCAAGGCTCACGAGTCAGGGACGGTAGCCGACTAGGGTCGGAGCCATGACTAGGGACCTCCGTCAGGCTGCCTCGGCCATCAAGTCATTGCTCGGATTGGAGCACGACCCGGTGGCAATTACCTTCCACGATGTTGCTCCCAATGATGCCACTCATTACTTCGACAGCCCCATGTCAGCTCCGACCGAAGACGGGCGATCGGGTCGGGTGGCGGCGCCCTGCGTTTTCTGGATGCACGGCCACCACTCGTCCTTCGCCACTCTCCCCGAGGACCACGGCAACTGCTCGGTTGGGCGTTTCACCCACGGTCTGGCCGACGCTGGAGAGATCGTTGCCAAGGCGGACGTAGCGGCGTTGTTGGAGGTGGGCTGGGTGACGATGGAGTCCTTCGCCGGGGTGGCCCACCTCGCCCGGCGGCCCGCCGCCATCCGCTACGGCCCGTTGAGTGATGCCGATGCAGTCCCGGACGTGGTGTTGCTCCTCGTGAACCCGCATCAGATGATGGAAATCGCCGATGCGGTTCCGGTCGAGTTCTCCGGTAAACCCCAATGCCAGATCCTCCCTCGAGCCGCGGACCGCAAGGTGATTGCCGCCTCGATGGGATGCGCCTTGTCACGGGCGCGTACCGGCATGGGCGATGATGAGCTCACGTGCGCGGTTCCGGGAAAACGCATCGGTGAATTGGTCGATGCGCTTCGTCGGGTGTGCAAGGCCGACGCCGCCGTCAGCCTTCTTGCTTAGAAATCTATGCCTTGATTCCTCGGGCGCCCAAGAACATCAGCGCTCCCCCGACAATGAAGGCCAAATAAGCCAGGACGTCGGCAAACCCGTCGGGGAAGTCGGAGAACCGTAGATCCGACAACACGATCAACAGAACGACGATGCCCATGAACAGACCGGCCGCCCTCTGGGTTCCCGGGCTGAGCGAGATGCCGCCGATGCCGAGTATCGACAACAGAACTAGAAGGGCTAATCCGACGTAAACGGCGCTCTGGGCGTATTCGCCAATGATCAGGCCGAACAACACGTACCCGGCGACGATCAAGGCGCTACCGATCATCAAGAAACCGGCTGAGCCTCTCGCTGTCGAACCAGACTCGGCAGGCACCGAAGGCATGTTTTCCTGGGTCATCTCTCCTCCTCTTCCGATAATTGAACTCTATTTAGGGAGAAGACCGCCTCGCCGTCGATTCCGACACGATTCTCGGGGCTGTGGCCAATGATTTCGTCGGGTGGAACCCTGGGTTTGCGGTTCTACCAGCCGCCTCCGCCACCACCACCGCCCCCACCGCCGCCGCCGCCGGAGAACCCGCCGCCACCGCCCGAGCCCGATGACGACGGAGGGGAGAACGCGCCGTTGAGAGCCGAGGTCAGTCCGGCAAAGGCATTCTCCGTCCCTCCACCGGTGTATCCGTGGCCACCGAACCAGTAGACGCTTGAAGACTGCTGCAACTCGGCCGGAGCCCGCAGCCGGGCCGCCTCCAAAACCTCCTCGGCCACCCCGAACCCGATGGCATAAACGAGGAAGCGATCCCACAACGCCAGCGATATTGGAGGCGCTTCGTGGAGCCGGCTGAAGTCCTTCAAGTACCTCCGGAAAGCCGACCAGCGAGCTGCCTCCAAAGCACCTGCCGGAGTCCGCTTGACATGTCCCCGGCGTGACAGGCCAACCACCGCCAGCACGATCCCGTTGACCACTACGGCCACCACAAGCAACGGAACCACCAAGCCGGCTGCCCCCCCGGAGATGTTGGCGACCAGGAAGAACACGATGAAGGCCAACACGATTAGCCCGCCCGCCGCGGCCACCAGCCGGGAAGTGCCTCTCCGGTCGAGCATCTTGCGCTTGTCCACGCCCTTGATGGCCGAGGTCCGGAAGTTGGTGTAGGCGCTGGCGTTGGCGGCGGCATCGTTGCGGATGGCGCTTCGGAACTCGTGCAGTGGTCGTGGCTGACCGTCGAGGGCCCGCCCCACGATTCCCAGGACCTCCCGCTCATAGGTGGTGGCGCCATCGTCCTTGCCGGTTAATGACAGCTCCAGGTCATCGATGGTTTCCGAGCGCAAGCCCATGAAAGTCTTTCGCTCCACCTGCACCGGGCGGGCACCAATCGCTCCCCTTCTTATCAGATCAAAAAGGGTTGCGGTGAAGTGTCGCTCATCGACCCGGCCTTGCGATAACAGCGCGCCGACCTCGGCCGGAGGGAGGTCGGAGGGAGGCTCCTGTTCGTACTCACGGTCGTAACCGACCGCCGGCTCTTTGCCGTATCGGAAGTAGATGTAGGCCGCGCCGAGCGCACCGGGCACGAAGGTAAGCAGTCCCAACCCGATGACCAAGGCCCTGATCAAACCGGCCCGCCGCCGATCGGCGGCGGCGGCCTCCTCTTCCTCGGCGAGGATGTCGGCCAGACGGGACCCACCGATCACCGTTGCTCCCTCGACGGATGTGAGCAATCGGCGGGGAAACGCCACCCGCATTTCGACAAACTGGCCGGGGGGAATGTTGGATGCCTCGAGCGAGGGTTGCACGCGATCGGTGCCAAGACTGGTACTGCCGGCGACGGTCGAAGGATGACCCCAGACATAGACCTCCCCCGGAGCAACGAGACCGGGCAAGGACATGGTGGCGGTGAGTCGATCGAGCGGCTCCTTCCATTCGTCGCCCCAGACCTGGAAGTGGACGTCGACCACGTCGTCGGCGGCTTTCGACAGGCCGGTAGCCCGGTAGCGCACATCAAAGGTGCGCGACTCGCTGAGGGCGGCGTAATGCCACACCACCCGGATCCGGCCGCCCAGGTCGACCCAGTCAAAGGTTGATGGGGGGGAGTTGCATCCAAGATCGGTACAGGCACCCTGGGCATATGGATGTCCGGCTTCGCTCACCCAGATGTCGGTTATCGACTCCCCTGCCCGCAGGGGGATCTCGCGGTATCCCCCGGTGAACGAACCGCTGAATAGGTAGGTCAGATGTTCGGTCACAACCAGGGACCCGTCCGGTTGCACGTCGATCTCGACCCTGGCTTCGGGCAGTGAGAGCTCCTGGGCCAGGGCCGGGTGGGCGCCCAGCGCCAACCCGGCGGCAACGAGCAGCAGGAGAAGCAGCCGAGCGGTGTGGCTCAGAATTCGACCTTGGGTGGCTCGGCGTGCTCTTCGGGAGCGTCAAAGAACTCACGGGTCTTGAAGCCGAAGAGCCCGGCTATCAAGTTGTTAGGGGCGGTCTGAACACCGTTGTTGAATGTGAGCACCGAGTCGTTGTATATCTGTCGGGAAACCGCGATCTTGTTCTCGGTGTCCGACAGCTCTGCTTGGAGTTGTTGAAAGTTCTCGGAGGCTCGAAGCTGGGGATAGGCCTCGGCCAATGCGAAGAGCTGTCGGAGGGCGCCGGTCAGTATGTTCTCGGCCTGCGCCTGCTCGCCCGGTGTCCGGGAGGTCTGGGCGGCGTTGCGAGCCTGGATCACCCGCTCAAAGGTTTGCTGCTCGTGGCTGGCGTATCCCTTGACCGTTTCGACCACGTTGGGGATGAGGTCATACCGGCGTTTGGTCTGCACCTCAACCTGTCCCCACGAATTGTCAACCCGGTTGCGCTTGGTCACCAGCCCGTTATAAGCGGCGAAAACCCACAGGACGAGGAGGACAACGATGCCGATGATGATCCATTCCATTGAAGCCGAGTGTAAGGGCCGGCCTAACCCACTGCCTCCAGCACCGCCCTGCCCATGTCGGTTGGGGTGGGGGCGATCTTGATACCTGCTTCCCGGAAGGCGGCGATTTTGGCCGCTGCCGTGCCTTTGCCCCCAGAGATGATGGCGCCGGCGTGACCCATTCTCTTCCCGGAGGGGGCGGTGGTCCCGGCGATGAACCCGGCCACCGGTTTTCGCATGTGGTTAGCGACGTATTCAGCCGCCTCTTCCTCGGCTGTGCCGCCTATCTCACCGATCATGATGACGCCTTCTGTCGCCGAATCCTCGTTGAACATCCTGAGCACGTCGACGAAGTTGGTCCCGTTCACGGGATCGCCGCCGATTCCCACCGCGCTCGTCTGCCCGAGACCGAGCCGGGTGAGCTGATAGACCGCCTCGTAGGTGAGGGTGCCGGAACGCGACACAACCCCGATTCGGCCGGGTCGGTGGATATAACCGGGCATGATCCCGATCCGGCACTGCTCGGGGGTGATCACACCAGGACAGTTGGGTCCGACCAGTCGCACCTGGCGACCCGAATCGCACTGGTCGAGCAGAAAACGCTTGGCCTTCACCATGTCGGCCACTGGGATGCCTTCAGTGATGGCCACGATCAAGGGCACCGAAGCGGCTGCAGCCTCCAAAATGGCGTCGGCCGCCGCCGGCGGCGGAACGAACACCACGGTGGCGTTCGCCGCGGTCGCCTTCACCGCCTCTTCGACGGTGCGAAAGATTGGTACGTCTTGGCGATACTGACCGCCTCGCCCGGGGACGCCAGAGGGATCGGTCTCACCTTCGAAAGTCTCGATCTTTCCTGCCCGGGAGGGGTGTACGGCTCCTACCACGTTGGTCCCGTAGGCGATCGAGCGATCGGCGTGAAACCGGCCGGTCTTTCCCATGCCCTGCACCAACAGCCTGGTGCTGGTGTCCACCAGGATGCTCATCGGGCAACGTCCACGATCTTTTGCGCGCCATCCTTCATGTCGACCGCGGTCATCAAGTCGAGCCCGGATTCGTCGAGCATCTTCTTGCCGAGCTCGACGTTGGTGCCCTCGAGTCGAACCACCATCGGGACCGGGAGACCGACCTCCTTGACCCCGCTGATAATGCCGGCGGCAATGGTGTCACAGCGCATGATCCCGCCAAAGATGTTGACGAATATCCCCTTCACATTGGGATCAGCGGTGATGATCCGAATCGCCGCAGCCACCTGCTCGGCGTCGGCTCCGCCGCCAACATCCAGAAAGTTGGCGGGTTCACCTCCCACATGTTTGATGACATCCATCGTTGACATGGCCAGCCCCGCCCCGTTGACCATGCAACCAATGTTTCCATCGAGCTTGATGTACGACAGCCCAGCCCGCTTTGCCTCAAGTTCGGCGGGGTCCTCCTCCGACTCGTCGCGCATCGCAGCCAGGTCGGCATGCCGGTAGAGAGCGTTGTCATCAAAGGCCATCTTCCCGTCAAGGGCGACCACCCTGCCATCGACCAGGACGACCAACGGGTTGATCTCGATTAGATCAGTGTCGAGCTCCATCGCTAGCTGAGATAGCCTGGTGACGAACCTGACAAAGTCCAAATGGGTCTCGCCTTCCAATCCGAGGCCCCACCCAAGCGAGTTGGCCTGGAACATGGCGAGACCGATGGCGGGATCGACTTCTTCTTGCAGGATGCGGTCGGGGGTCTCAGTAGCCACTTTTTCGATGTCCATCCCACCCTCGGTGGAAGCCATCACGATGTTGCGGGAGCGGGCCCGGTCGAGCAGCACGGCGAGATAAAGCTCCCGGGCGATGTCCATTCCTTGTTCGAGATAGAGGCGTTTGACTTGTTTCCCGGCCGCCCCGGTCTGAACGGTGACAAGGGTCGATCCGAGCATCTTTCCTGCCAAGTCCCGCGCCGCCTCCTCGGCCGCTTCCGGACCACCGTTGACACCGGCGGTGATCACCGCCACCCCCCGGGTTTCGGGGTGTTCAAGGAAGGAGCCTTTGCCCCGACCCCCGGCGTGGATCTGCGACTTCAGCACTACCACCGGACTGCCTGATTCTGTGAAAAGAGGGCGGACCGCAGCCACGGCTTCATCGACGCTGGTGGCCATCACACCCAACGGGACGGCGAGGCCAGCGGCATCCATCAGCTGTTTGGCCTGGTATTCGTGGATCTTCATTGGTTACGGGCGAGCTAAAGGCGGCTGGGGACGTTAGCCGCTACCCAATCGGCGATCTCGGTGAGGGGAGTGCCCGGCCCGAAAACCTCGGCGAGGCCGGCGGCCTTGAGAGTCGCCACATCGGGATCGGGGATCACCCCTCCACCAAACACGACGATATCTCCGGCGTCCCTGTCACGAAGCAATTGGACAACCCGGGGAAAAAGGGTGAGATGAGCACCGGAGAGAGAAGAGAGTCCGACCGCGACTACGTCTTCATCGATGGCGGTGGCGACGATCTGCTCGGGGGTCTGGTGGAGCCCGGAGTAGATGACCTCGTTGCCGGCGTCCCGCAGTGCCCGGGCGATCACCTTGGCGCCCCGATCATGCCCATCCAGCCCGGGCTTGGCGATCAGTATCCGGCGTGGCATCGGATTCTCCTTGGGATAAGGGGAGGTTAACGATCGCTTTGCCGGCCCGGACAGTCAGGCGCCCGACGGGGCTAACTTGGTGGACGAATCCTTTAAGGAGGACCCCAAGTGCGCAACTCCCGCCTACATGGGCTGCCGGCGGCAGGCCAGAGCGTCTGGTCCGATCAGATCAGCCGACCGATGATCGATACCGGGGAACTGGAACGACGTACCGTCGAAGACGCCATCAGCGGTGTGACCTCCAATCCGACGATCTTTGCCAACGCCATCACCAAAAGCACCGACTACGACCGGACATTGATCGAGATGGCCAAGGCCGGGCTGACCGCCGAAGAGGTGGCCATCGGCCTGATGTCCAGCGACCTCACCGATGCCTGCGATGTCCTGCGGCCGGTTTGGGAGTGGAGTGACGGAGCCGATGGTTTCGTCTCGGTGGAGGTGAGCCCCCTCCTCGCCCACGGTGCCGAAGATTCGGTGGCCGAGGCCAGGGAGTGGGTCAAGAGAGTGGACCGACCCAACCTGCTGGTCAAGATCCCCGCCACGGCGGCGGGGGTTGATGCGATCCGTCGTCTTACGGCTGAGGGGATATCAGTCAACGTAACGTTGATCTTCTCCCTGGCGAGATATGCGGAGGTGATCGACGCCTATCAGGTCGGACTCGCCGAGTTTGCCCGTTCGGGGGGAAAGCTGAAGACGGTCAATTCGGTGGCGTCATTTTTTGTGTCGCGGGTTGATACCGAGGTAGACATGCGGTTGGACAAGCTCGCCACCCCCGAAGCAATGGAGATGAAAGGGGTGGCCGCCATCGCCAACGCCAGGGTGGCCTATGCCCTGTTTCTGGAGAAGTTCCGTACCACGTCGTGGCTGGAGTTGTGGATGGCGGGTGCCCGGGTGCAGCGCCCGTTGTGGGCATCCACTTCGACCAAAAATCCCGCCTACCTCGACACCAAATATGTCACCGGCTTGGTGGCGCCTCACACGGTCAATACGATGCCGCTCGAGACCATCGACGCCTATCAGGATCACGGCACCCCGCTCCCCCAGCCTTTTGGGGAACTTGAAATGGCGGAAGCCAAGGAAGACCTCAGGGCGTTGGAGCGAATCGGGGTCGACCTCGATGACGTGGTCCAGGTGCTCGAGGACCAGGGCGTTGAGAAGTTCTCCAACTCCTGGCAGGAACTGCTCGTCAACGCCGAGGACAAGCGGGTCCGTTCCCTCTCCATGTAGCGGAGTCCCTTCGTAGGAGGCCGACTTAGGCTTTCTGGAGAGGCGCCCAGGCCAGCAGAAGGCGCTTTTTTCCTTCCAGGTCGAAGATGACTTCGGCTTCGGCGCGATGGCCGGCGCCGATCACCTCGCGCACCGTCCCGAGCCCCCATTTGTCGTGGCGAACCCGGTCACCGGGGCCGATCTGCTCGCTGTTTAGTGTGCTTCTGGCGGTCCAGGCGCTTTCGGCGACACTATCCCGGCGCCGCTTAGCCGCCTTTTCGATGAGCTGTCCGGGAATCTCTTTGATGAAGCGGGACGGGGGGTTGTAGTTGGTGGCGCCGAACAACATGCGGCGGGCAGCCGAGGTGAGATACAGCCGATCCTGGGCCCGGGTGATCCCGACGTAGGCCAGCCGGCGCTCCTCTTCCTGCTCCTCGGGATTGCCCAGGGTGCGCATGTGAGGAAAGATGCCATCCTCCATCCCGGCGACGAACACGGCGGGATATTCGAGCCCTTTGGCGTTATGGATGGTCATGAGGGTGACGGCCCCGGCGCCTTCTTCCAGTTCATCGGTCTCGTTCTGGAGGCTGACCGTCTCGAGGAATAGTTCGAGCCGGGCGAGATTGGGCAGGCCATCCCAATCCTGACCGTTGATGACCGACCCCTGATTTGCCTGCTCAAACTCGGAGACTACCGAGGCAAGCTCGCGCAGGTTCTCGATTCGACCGAGGGCCTCGATCGACCGCTCGGCCTCGAGTGCGGCCAGATAACCCGTATCGTGCATGACCGCGTCCACCGCCGCCCCGACTCCACCAGTTTCGGCTTTCGACGTCAGCAGGTCGAGCAGCGCTGTGAACTCCCCAACGAGGCGTTGGGCCCGTTCGCTCAACTGGACGACCTCCGACGCCCGGTGGAGAGCCTCCCCGAACCCGATGTGATGCTCCTGGGCGAACCGGTCAAGGTGAGCGACGGTGGTGTCACCGATCCCCCGTTTGGGCTCGTTGATGATCCGCTTGAGACCCACCGCGTCATCCGGGTTGACCAAGGCACGCAGGTAGGCGAGGGCGTCTTTGATCTCCTTTCGTTCGTAGAACTTCACTGAGCCGACCACCGTGTACGGGATGCCGCGACGGACCAGCACATCCTCTATCACCCTTGATTGGGCATTGGTACGGTAGAAGACCGCCACGTCCGCCAGGTTGTAACCCTCGGTGGTTAGCCGCTCGACCTCATCGGCAACAAAACCAGCCTCATCGTGCTCGTCTTCACCTTCGAAGCGGACGATGGCGTGGCCCTGGCCGCGATCGCTCCACAGGCGCTTAGGGGTTCGACGCGGGTTGTTGGCGATCACCGAGTTCGCCGCTGAAAGAATGGTGGTGGTCGATCGGTAATTCTGGTCGAGCACTATCACCCGAGCGTCTGGGAAGTCTTTCTCAAAGTCGTTGATGTTGCGAATGTCGGCGCCTCTCCACCGGTAAATGCTCTGGTCGCCGTCGCCAACCACGCAGAGATTGCGGTGCTGTTCGGACAACCGCCTTACCAGGATGTACTGGGCTCGGTTGGTGTCCTGATACTCATCGACCAGCACGTAACGAAATTTCTCCTGATAATGGGAGAGGACTTCGGGAAAGGCGCCGAACAGCTCGACGGTGATCATGAGCAGGTCGTCAAAGTCCATCGCTGATGCTTCCAGCAACCGCTGCTGATAGAGGCGATAGACATCGGCAGCCTGTTCGTGATAGAAGCCCTGGCCGGCGGCAGCGAACGCCTCGTAGTCGATCAGTTCGTTCTTTGCCTTGGAAATCGCCGCCTTAATCGCCTTGGGCGGGAATCGCTTGGGGTCGAGATCCAGATCCTTCACGCAGATCGCCGCCAACCGGTGGCTGTCGTCTTCGTCATATATCGAGAACCCGGAGCGGTAACCAAGGCGGTGGGCCTCCCGGCGCAGGACGCGGACGCACGCCGAGTGGAAGGTGGACACCCACATGGCTCTGATGCTCGCGCCAACATGGCGAGCGACCCGGCCTCTCATCTCGTCGGCCGCCTTGTTGGTGAAGGTAATAGCGAGGATCGAGTCGGGCCGTACGCCTAGGTCCCGGATGAGGTGGGCGATTCGGTAGGTGAGAACCCTGGTCTTTCCCGACCCGGCTCCCGCCACGACCAACACTGGTCCTTCGGTGGCGGCTACAGCCTCCCGCTGGCTGGGGTTGAGGTCGTCGAGGAGGGGGGAGTCGACCAGCAGATCATCTTTGAACCACTGCCCCTGCATCTTCTAATGGTACCGGACCGAACCTGGCTAAATCACATCGACGTGATTCGGATGGAGGCGCTAAGTGTGACCCGTCAGGAGGCCGAGCTCGGTTGACCCGAACCGACCACAACCGCCTCACCTGGAGCCTCTTCGACGACCAGCGACGATGAGGGCAGCGAGAAACAGAATCGGCTGCCGGTCGGAAAGCGCCGTTCGTACCAGACGTCGCCGCCCATCGCTCGGGCGAGGCGGCGAGCAATTGGAAGGCCAAGGCCGATACCAGACGATGAACGAGAGTCTCCCTTCGAAAGCTGCTCGAAATGGTCAAAGATCCTCGTGGTCGATGCTTCGGGGACTCCCGGTCCGTTGTCGGAGACGACCACCACGTACTGCTCACCGTGAGCGAACCCCTCTACGAGCACTTGATCCCCGCCGTATTTGCGGGCGTTCTCCAGCAGATTGCGGAGTACCTGCTGCACCCGTTTGGGATCGGCTTGGATCTTCACTCCGACCGGGAGCGAAACCGCCGCCTCCCGTCCGCCCCCGGTTGGGAAAAGAATCTGGGCTACGTCGTGGACGAGCAGGCCGAGGTCGAATGCCTCCGCTCGCATACGAAGACGTCCCGCCTCCAACCGGGGAATGACGAGCACATCTTCCACTAGATCTCCCAGGTATTGGGACTGCTTGGAGATATAACCGAGGAACTCGTCCACCTCCCGGGGTGAAAGGTTCTGCCACGAGGCGGCCAGGGTTTCGGCGAAGCCGGCGATGGAGGTGAGCGGGGTACGCAGTTCGTGGCTCACCATCGAAACGAAGTCATTCTTGATGTGGCCGGCCTCGTCTGCCTGACGGCGCGCTTCGGCTTCGTTGGCATGGGCGGTGCGAACCTGCCGGATGCTCCACACCACCACCGCGATGGCGATGACGGCAGTGACCAAGCCCGCCACCGCGGTGGCTGGAGAGGTCAGTATCGACTCAACGCTGGCAGTCATTATCAAGACCGGCCATTACTCGATAAACGGCCCATCGATCAACGATCGCAGGGTGGCGGCCAGAGCCCCCAGGCGCAGGTCCGACTTGTCGAGGTAGGCGTCGACTCCTGCTGACCAGGCCGCCGCCTGCTCCGCTGCCGAGGCTACCCCCGAAACCATGACGATCGGGAGCTTGAGACCGCCCGCCCGTAGAGCTCGTACCAAGTCGACCCCAGTGGTTCTGGGCATCGCGAAGTCGACGATCAGCGCGTCAAAGGCCCCCGAGGCGATGGACAACACCGCCTCTCGGGCGTTGGGCGCCACCTCCACTTCGAATCCACGCCCCGACAACGTGGCGGAGAGGAGCTGGCGGACTCCGGCGGAATCGTCGACGACCAGGACCTTGCGCCGAATCTCGGGGTGCGGCTGGAGCTGGCGGGCGAACTCTCCCAGGTAATGCGGATCTACCACCACCATCACCTCTCCTCCCCCGAGAAGGGCTGCTCCAGTGATGTTGCGCGAGCCTCCTAGGATCGGCCCCAGGGCCTTCACGGCCACTCGCCGGCGACCTAGAACCTCGCCCACCGCGACTGCCACGGGGCCTGAGCGGGTGGAGACGATTACCAGGTCTTGGGCAGGTCCGGTCTTCTCCTGACCCATGGCTTTGGCCAGGTCCACGACGGGAACGTCGCTCGATTGGAACCGGACCCGGAGGATGCCGTGCTCGTCGGGAGAGATGTCTCCGTCACCGGCAACCATCGATGACTGCACCGCCGCCTCGGGCAGGCCCCAGAAGTTGTCGCCATCGGCCACCACCACCACGCTCTGCAGGACCAGCGATACCGGAAGAATCATGGTCACTGAAGTGCCCACGCCCGGCGAAGATTCGAGGTTGATCGTTCCGTTGACCCGTTCGAGGACATCGGACACCGTCGACAGGCCATCCCCCGCCCCGGAAAAATCGTGGACCTGTTCGGCCGTGGAGAAGCCAGGGAGGAAAAGGAGGGCGTTCAGATCGGCTTGATCGAAGGGGAGTCCCCTTCGCTGGGCGGCATCCTGTACCGACTTCCAGTCGATCCCCCGCCCGTCGTCGGAAATGACGACCACCACCTTCTCCCCTTCCCGGCGGGCCGCCAGGGTTACCGCTCCGGCACCCGGCTTGCCGGCGGCAATTCTCTCTTCGGGTGGCTCGAGGCCATGGTCGACTGCGTTGACCAACACGTGCCGCAGCGGTTCTCTCATCAGCTCGACAATCTGGCGATCGAACTCGATGTCTTCCCCGGAGGCCGAGAACCGCACCTCTTTGCCCAGCTTGCGACCCACATAGCGGACGAACTGCGGGAAGGTCTCGGTCGTCTGGCGCAGAGGGGCGTTGGCCAGGGCTACAGCGAGGTCCTGGAGCTGGCCGACCGCCGCCGCCATTCGCCGGAGCTGAAGCCGCCAGGCCGACATCAACCGTTGGGGGTCTGCTCCCTCAAACTGGACCAGCGCCAAGTCGGATAGCGCCTCCGAGTCGAGGCTCACCTCAACCGCCTGGTTGATCAGTTGGTATAGATCGATGGTGTCGACCCGCGACACTCCGGTCATCATCGAACGCTCCACCTCGGCCAGCAAGCCACCCAGGGAGGTCGGCCCCCCTTCCAACGTAACCGGCTCGTGGTAGGCGCGGGCCGGCGCAGTCGGGCTCTGGATGGCGGTCACCGATATTCCCTGTATGGTCGCTTCGGTTCTGGCGACTGCCGCTCTCAGCTTGACCGACTCGCCGGCGGCTTCTCGGGCCGCCGCGTCGGGCAAGAATATGGCGAGCTGCTCGAGCGCCTGTCCCAGGGTGGGATTGGGGGTCAGATCTCCCGACTCGATCCTCTTCCAGGCGTACTCGAGAAGGGCGCCGGCATGGCCCATCTCTACCAACCCCATGACCCGGGACGAGCCTTTGATGGTGTGACCATGACGGATCATGTCGGCCACGGTTTCGGGCGCGGGCCTTCCAGCGGCGAGCTGCCGGGCCCCGGCGGCCAATCGCTCGGAGCGTTCGGCGACTTCGCCGTGGTACATGTCGATCAGTTCAGGTGAAAGCGAAGAGTCCATGACTCCCTAAGGTCCGCGGCGGGAATTATCACCTAATTCATCGGCTGTTCGTTCTTAGGATTGAGGATCACGGTCCCGGAGGAAACGATGCCCGACGGCGCATCGCTCCGGCTGCGGAACCACGGCTGGGAGCCAGCCGGGATTACTCCCATTCGATGGTGGCGGGCGGCTTTGACGAGATGTCGTAAGCCACCCGGTTGATTCCTTCCACCTCGTTGATCACCCTCCGGCTGATCGACTCGAGAAGTTCGTATGGAAGCCTGGCCCAGTCGGCGGTCATGGCGTCTTCGCTGGTGACCGCCCGCACGATCAGCGGATAGGCGTAGGTACGTCCGTCTCCCTGCACCCCGACCGTCTTGACCCCGGCCAGCACCCCGAACGCCTGCCAAATGGAACGTTCGAGCCCCGCCCGGCGGATCTCCTCGGTCACGATGGCGTCTGCCGCCCGCAGAATGTGGAGGCGCTCGGGGGTGACTTCGCCGACTATGCGGACCGCCAGCCCCGGACCGGGAAAGGGTTGACGCCATACGATTTCTGCAGGCAGTCCTAGCTCCTCACCGACTGCCCGCACCTCGTCCTTGAAGAGATGGCGCAACGGCTCAACCAGCTCGAAGCGGAGATCCGCCGGGAGCCCCCCAACGTTGTGATGGGTCTTGATGGTGGCCGCCGTGGCACTACCCGACTCGATCACGTCCGGGTAGAGGGTTCCCTGGACAAGAAAGCGGGCGTCGTCAATTGTCGCGGCTGCCTCTTCAAACACCCGGACGAAAACTTCGCCGATTACCTTCCGTTTCTGTTCGGGGTCGATAACCCCGGCCAGGCGATCGAGGAACCGATCGGCCTCTTTGAGGGTGATCAGGTCCATCTGGAAGTGCCGGCGGAAGGTTGCCTCGACGTCGTCGGCTTCCCCGGCTCGCAGCAGACCGTGATCGACGAAGATGCAGGTCAGCTGATCGCCCACCGCCTCGTGAGCAAGGGCGGCAGCAACTGCCGAGTCGACCCCGCCCGAGAGTCCGCATATCACCCTGCCATCGCCGACCTGGCTCCGAATTCGCTCCACGGTGCGCTCGATGATCGAGTGGCTGGTCCAGGCCGGTGCCAGGCCACAAAGGTCATAGAGAAACCTCTTGAACACCTCCTGGCCGCGGGTCGTATGTGACACCTCGGGATGGAATTGCAAACCAAAGAGCCGGCGGGTCCGGTCCTCCATCGCCGCCACCGGCGAACCCCCTGAGGTGGCGATGACTCCGAATCCGGGCGGGACGGCCTCCACCGCGTCGCCGTGGCTCATCCACACGTTCAGCTCGTCGGGCATCCCCGCCAGCAGGCCTTCACCGGATCGGATGCGAACGGGAGTTTTTCCATACTCCTTTTGACCGGTGCGGGCGACCCGGCCACCGAGGAGATCGGCCATCAGTTGGTGGCCGTAGCAGATGCCCAGCACCGGCAGCCCCAGATCGAGAATTCCCGGGTCCATCCGGTATGCATCCTCTGCATACACCGAGGCGGGGCCGCCGGAGAGGATCAAGGCCGATGGACGGCGACGACGGACCTCTACGGCGGTGATGTCGGCGGCGACGATCTCGGAGTAGACATGCGCCTCCCTGACCCGGCGGGCAATCAACTGGGCATACTGGGCACCAAAGTCAACGATGAGAACCACATCGTCGTCTGACCCCGGAGCCGGGTTGCCGGTTGCCTCGATCACCCCATTCCCACTCGCTGGGCCTTTTGCAGACCCTTCCCTTCGGTCTGAAGCGAGGGGGCGAGCATGATCTCTGCTTTCTGAAAAGCCTTGACGTCCGAATAACCGCAGGTGGCCATCGAGACCCGCAAGGCTCCGAAGAGATTGCGCCTGCCGTCGTTTTCGTGGGCAGGGCCGACCAGAATTTCGGCCAGGCTCCCCAGCCGCCCCACCTGCACCCTTGCTCCGCGGGGCAAGGTGGGATGGAAGGTCGCCATCCCCCAGTGATAACCCCGGCCGGGGGCCTCGTCGGCGGCGGCGAGAGGAGAGCCGATCATCACCGAGTCAGCTCCGCAGGCGATTGCCTTGGCAACGTCGCCCCCGGTCCGCATGCCCCCGTCGGCTATGACATGCACGTATCGACCGGTTTCATCGAGGTGGCGGATCCGGGCACCGGCGGCGTCGGCGATGGCGGTGGCCTGGGGAACCCCGACGCCAAGCACCCCACGCGTCGTGCAAGCGGCCCCCGGTCCCACCCCCACCAGCACCCCGACCGCTCCGGTGCGCATCAAGTGGAGGGCGGTGCTGTACGACGCGCAACCCCCCACGATCACCGGCACTTCACAGCCGGAAATGAACTCGGCCAAGTTCAAAGGTTGGGCTCGAGACGACACGTGTTCGGCCGAAACGACCGTCCCCTGCACCACCAGCAAATCGAGACCCGAAGCGAGTGCGGCCGGGCCCAACTCCCGGGCCCGCTGTGGGGTGATGCTGGCCGCGGTGATGATCCCGGCTGATTTCATCTCGGTGACTCGTTCTCCGACGAGCCCCGACTTGATCGGCTCCAAGTAGATGTCCTGCATGCGGCGGGTGGCCTTTTCAGGAGGAAGCTCGGCGATCTCCTCGAAATAGGGCTCGGGATCTTGGTAACGAGTCCACAGCCCTTCGAGATTGAGCACGCCTATCCCGCCCAATCGACCGATGGTCACGGCGGTGTAGGGGCTGATAACAGAATCCATCGCCGACCCCATCATCGGCAGCTCGAAGCGAAGCCCGTCGAGTTGCCATGAGATGTCGACATCGTCGGGATCACGGGTGCGCCGGGAGGGCACAATGGCGATGTCATCGAGGCCATAAGCTTGTCGAGCGGTCTTGCCGATGCCGATGTCGATCTCCACGCCAACCTCCGCGAATAATTAGCCAGCAGTCGGCTGGACTTTAGGAGTGGTCCGGGTCACATCTCGATCAGCCTTATCCTGGGACAGATGGAGCCCGCGGTCGCCAAGCCCTGGCGCCTGGGCGACATGTTGACGGCCTTTCTCGCCGGCGTGTTCGGGTTCGGGGTGGCGGCGGTGGTGGGGGCGGCCGTTGGGGCGACGGTTCAGGTGCTGGTGGTGATCGGCTCGGTCGGTCAATACGCCGGTCACATGGCGGCCATCGGGTGGCTGGCCCGCCGCCGCAATGGAATGGTGAGCCTCGGCTGGCACGTAGAGCCCTTCGATGTGCTGTATCTCGGTATCGGGGTGATACTGCAGATCGCCCTCGCCCTCCTGATTTTTCCACTGGCGTCCTTGCTGGGTGCCTCCGACGGCGGGCAGGCGATCGGGGATGTGCTGTCCCAGATGGAGGGCCCAATAGCCAGAGTGCTGATGGCAGGGGTGCTGGCGGTCGCAGCGCCGGTGGTCGAAGAGCTGCTCTTCCGGGGGATACTCCTCCAGGCGCTCCTCCCCCGCGGCCGGCAGGCGGCGACCGTGGTGTCGTCCCTGGTCTTCGCCCTGTTCCACCTGTTAGGGCTTTCCGGCGATCCCCTTCGGAGCATTGTGCTGATCCTGCCGCCGTTCTTCCTGATTGGGATCTTCCTGGCGCGTGTGACCCTGCGACGTCAACGACTGGGACCGGCGATATTCATCCATTCGGGTTTCAACCTCCTGGCGGTGCTGGTCTTCTTCATCCCACCCGAGCTTTTAGAACGGGCAGCCAATCAATGACCTCGGACTGACCGCCTAGAAACCGCCCAAGCCCACCGCCTTGCGGACCCTCACCATGGTCGCCTCCGCCTTGGTTCGAGCGTCGAGTGCCGCCCTCTGCATGAGCCGGCCTACCTCAAGGTCGTCTAGTCGCTTGAACCGGGACCGTACGGGCGTCAGCTTTTCGACCACCGCCTCGGCCACCGCCGCCTTGAAATTCCCGTAGCCCCCATCGGCAAATTCATCGGCGATTTCTTTGATCGGCCGCCCGCTGGCGATGGAGAAGATCTCGAGCAGGTTGGAGATTCCGGGCTTCTCGTCCCAGTCATAACGCACCGTCCGATCAGAGTCGGTGACCGCCCCTTTGATCCTCCTCCTGACCAGAACGGGATCGTCGGCGATCCCGATCCGGGAGTCGGGATCCGGATCGGATTTCGACATTTTGGCGGTAGGGTCCTGGAGCGACATGACCCGTGCCCCTATTTCGGGGGTGATCCGCTCGGGGAGGGGGAAGATCGGGCCGAATCGCCCGTTGAACCGCTCGACCAGATCCCTCGTCAGCTCCAGGTGCTGGGTTTGATCGTCTCCCACCGGGACGGCGTGCACCCGGTGGATGAGGATGTCGGCCGCCATTAGCACGGGGTAGGAGAGGAGCCCCAGGTTTTGCCCGGCCCGGTCGGCCTTCTCTTTGAACTGAATCATCCGCTCGAGCTGACCGAGTCCGCTCATGGTGCCGAGGATCCAGGTCAGCTCGGCGTGTTGTGGCACCTGACTCTGGAAGTAGAACAGTGAACGGTCCGGATCGACCCCGGCGGCCAACACCATCTTGGCGGTCGTCATTCGTGCTTTGTCGAGCTCCGCGGGGTCAAACGAGGTGGTCATTGCGTGGAGGTCGACCACGCAGTAGAAGGTTTCGTAGTCGCGCTGCATCGCCACCCAGTTGTCGAGGGCACCCACCAGGTTGCCCAGGTGAAGTTCGCCCGTGGGTTGTATGCCCGAAAAGACTCGTTTGCGGTCATCCATCGGTCGTCTCCTTAACAACAAGTAAGCCGGAGGCGCGCCTCCGGCTTGACATGGTTCGGCGCGGCTTTGGTCTATTCCGCTCGCCACCACCACTTGAGTTCAACTTGATCCATCGCTTCTCATGTTAAGCGCCGGCGCCTAGGCGATACCTTGATTTCTCCCGCGTTGAGAATCGATCACCTGAGATACGAGGCCCTGAGTGTCGAAGCCCTTATCGATCCGGCGACCTTGGCAGTGATCATCTCCAGGGGTCCGCGACCAACGAACCGACGCCATAACCATCCGATGATGAGGGCGATGAGGACATGGCAGATCAGGAGGATTTGGCGATTGGCGAGCCGCCAGCCGGCGGCGAGGGCCAGCACATGAGCGGTGTAGAGGCTGAGAGTCATCGCTCCCGCCCCGGCCAACCACCCGAGCGTCGCCCGGCCTGCCCTGGCCAGCAGCAGACACGATCCGAGGACCGCCAATGAGGTGCCGATCGTGTGAAGGAGGTCGACCGGTGTGCCTGAGTGCGGGGTGGGCACGGCCAGGAACCACCAGGTGGATGTCGGGGTGGTCCCGAAGTATTGGACCGGCAAGACCCCGACCGCCTCCCCACCGTCAAAGTGGGTGAGGAGGACGATAGAGAGCCAGCGCACCAAAACGGCCAGACCTGCACCCGATGCTGTGAGCCAGGCGGCGACCCGCCACGAGGCGAGGTTGCTGCGACCTACAGCCAAACCGCAGAGGAGATAAGCGAGCCACGGGAAAACCGGGTAATAACCGGTGAGAAGTGTTTCCCGCAGGAGCCGGACCGGATCGGCCAATTCGGTAACACCAGGCACCTCAAGAGTGGGGGCACTCATCCGAAGACGTAGCCAATGGCTGACGACGGGGGTGAATACCGCCCAAAGGACGCCGACCACCGCCAGCCTCGGGGCCCGCCATCCCAGGAAAAGGCCTCCCAGCAGGAACAGAAACGCGTAATGGAAAAGGATCACCGCCACCCCTGAGGGCAACTCGCCGAGCACAAGACCGACTGCTCCGAGAATTACCGCACGGCCGCCGATCCCAGCGATCGCCACCCTTTTGATGAGACCGGTCGGTGGCTGTGCGCGTCCATGGGCCAGGCCCAGACCTACCCCGGCCAGCACCGCAAACAGCGCCGCCGACCGACCGGAGGCAACCAGATAGGCGGTGGAAACCGTTCCGTCCGGGTCAGTGCTGGGAAGGATGTGCACCGCCATCATCCCGATCAACGCCAGGCCCCGGGCGGCGTCTGCCCCGACCAGCCGACCGGCGTTCGTCCGCGCCGAGGAGGAGGTGTTAGCCGGCGAAGATCTGAAGATCGGTGCCAAAGCGGTCGGCGATCTCGGCGCAATACTGCAAATCGGGGTGTCGCACGATGACCATCCCGTCGCCGACCAGTTGCTGTTTCCAGTTGCGCCGCGAGGCACCGATCGGGTTTAGCTCCACCGCCACCACGTAATCGCCGAACTCGGCGAGAAGCCGGTCGAGGCCCTCGTAGCGCTCGATGTGGCCCTGCCCGATGGCCCGCTTGAAGATGGTGGCGGCGTTATAACGGCGCTCCAAGGGTTGGGAGATATGACCATGGACGGTGGCCTCCGCCCACCATCGAAACAGGTCGATGTCCGAGGCGAAGTTCATGACGTCCACCGTCCGCCCGCCAGGTGGCCTGGCACCGATCTCGCCGAACACCGCCTCACCGTCCGGCTTCAAATACCACTCCATGTGAGTGAACCCATCCCGGAAGCTCATGGCCCTGAGGACGCGGAGACCCATCTCCTTACCGGCCGCCAAATAGGGCGCATCGGGGTTGCGGAGCGCCACGGTTTGCTGGCTTACCCACTCGTTTGACTTGCCGATGAGTGGACGGGGGCGATACCAGCAGATGTTGTAGAAGAGCACCCGTCCTCCTGAACAGATCGTGTCGAAGGTGAACTCCTCCCCATCGACAAACTCCTCAACGCTCACCTCATCGACCTGAGTCAAGGCCGGCATCACCGCTTCGGCCTGCTGGCGATCGTTGATCCGATGGGTGTCAACCGAGCCCGCACCGGCGATGGGCTTGACGATGGCGGGATAACCGACCTTCTCCAGAGCCGTCCACACCTCGGGAACACTGCGGGCCGAATAGTGATGGGGAGTACGTATTCCGGCGACGTCGAGGACCTGCTTCATCGCCTCTTTGTCGCGGAAAGGCACCGTCTCGACCTCGGTCATCCCGTCCAAGCCGAGGACTTCACGAATCTTGGCCGCCAGGATCATCAGTGGTTCCCACAACGACTCCACTCGATCGATCCGAACCTGCTCGGCAATCGACATGGCGGTGCGGACCACCGAGCCCGGGTCGGAGAAGCTGACTTGGTAATAGGCAGCCAAGGCGTGGCGGGCTTTAGCCGGCACCGCCTTCTCCGGCTGGTCACCGAGACCAACGACGGTCGCCCCCACCTCTGACAGGCCTCTCACAAAGTCGGTCATTTCGATAGGGAACCCGGGTGACAAGAACATGACGTTCATCCCAGTTCCACCTTCACGGTGGCGACGATCGAGGCGATCGCCTGTCGCACGCGAGCTGTATCAGGATGGCGGACGACCACATAACCCTCGCCTTCGTAATGCCCGCTCGGCGACTGGCCCACCTCGGGCAGCTTCACCTCGACCACCATTCCCGCCGCCGCCTCTTGGGCCTGTTCGAGACCGGTGATCGCCTTCACCCTGCCCTCCCCCTGCCCGCGCAGATAGGCGGCCCCGACCGCGAATTTGCGGGCCGGCGATTCAAATTCCTCGTAGATCATCAGCCTGGCCCAAGCCGAATACAGATCGAAGTCATGGGCATAGGAGATAAGTGTTGAGAACTGCGCACCGGGAGGCCGCACCGCCGCCTCCGAGATGGCCACCGACCCGTCTTCTCGCCGGAACCACTCCAGGTGCACCAGACCAGTTTGCAGTCCGAACAAAGATATTGCTGCCGGGCCGGCTTGCCTGATCCCGGCATACTCCGGCCCCGAGATGTCCCGAGGAAGGATCACGGCCCATTGGATCCAAGGGTTCTCCATGACCTCGAGCGGCGCTGGGTAATAGCGGGTGATGTTCCACCAACGCGGCTTGCCGTCCACAAAAACGCAGTCAAAGGCATGCTCCTCACCGGTCATGAACTCTTCGAGGAGCGTCGGTCCCGTGGGGTCGGGTGGTGACCAGCGCAGCCAATCTTCAACCTGGTTAGCGGTGTTGAGTCGGAAAGTGTTGCGTGTACCGGAGCCCGCCGGCGGCTTGGCCACCACCGGCAACCCGATCTCTGTGATGAAGCGCCGCGCCTCGTCGGCGCCCGACACCAGGCGGTGACGGGCGCAGGGCAGCCCGGCCTCAGCCAACATGCTCTTCATCCGGTCTTTGTCCCGAAAGTTGCGGGCGGTGTTGACGTCGAGCCCGGGGATGCCGAGCTGGCTGCGCACCGCGGCCATCGGCACCTGCAGCTCCTCGAGCGGTCCCATCAGCCGTTCGACTGAACCAAGCCGCCCGCCCAGCGACTCCACGGCCCGAAGGAGCTGGGCCGGGTCGAGGGCATCTTCGACGCGGAAGTGAGCCGCCAGACGACCGGCCACTTCTCCCGGCAGTTTCTCCAGCGGGTCACTGCTCACCAGTCCGAGGCGGACCCCGGCGGTATTGGCCGCTCCGGCAATGAATCGGGTGGTGGTGGGAAGGAAATAGGGGGCAACAAAAACGACCGCCGGCACGTCCGGCACGCTAGCCGTCGGTCGTCGCGGCCTGCCGCTTGCGCCTATGACAGAATTGGCGTGAATGAGCGCTCGTGTGTGGCTGGCAGCGATCGGACCGGACATCCGATGAGAATCCTCTTCGTCTCTGCCGAGGTGGCACCGTTCTCGAAGACCGGCGGGCTAGCCGATGTCGCGGCGGCTTTACCGGCGGCCCTCCAAGCGGCGGGCCACGATCTGGCCGTCGTCAGCCCGCTCTATCAAAGGGTCAGGAATGGAGGCCAGCCGCTCCATCGGATCTATCAAGACGTCTCGATCGCCGCCCTCGACGGGGCTCGGTTCGACGCCTACCTGGCCGAAGACGGGCGCAACTGGTTGATCGAATATGGCCCCTACTTCGACCGGGCCGAGATCTACAGCGATCGACCCGATGAACACCGACGATTCCTCTTCCTCACCCACGCCGCCCTCGAACTCTGCCGGCGTCGGGGATGGCCCCCGGACATAGTCCACGGCAACGATTGGCAATCGGGGTTCCTACCCCTTTATGTGCGGAGCCGATATGGCAGCGACCCCACTTTCTCCAGCGCCCGGACGGTGCTCACGATCCACAACCTCGGCTACCAGGGGATCTTTGGCTCGGAGGTGGTGGCAGATCTCGCCCTCGGGGACCAGCGCTACCTATTGCATCAAGAACACCTTCGTCAAGGTCGAATCAACTTCCTCGAACATGCCTTCATGTATGCGGATCTGATCACAACTGTCTCGCCCACCTATGCCTGGGAGATCCAGACTCCGGAATTGGGGATGGGACTCGATACCATCTTGCGCCGTCGGTCCCACGACCTCGTGGGAATCCTCAACGGGATCGACCCGGCGGTTTGGAATCCGCGGACCGACCATTACCTCGCCGCCAACTACTCGGAACACGACCTGGAAGGCAAGGCCAAAAACAAGGCGGCCCTCCTCGAACGCGGTGGCATCGATCACGATGACCGGGCAATGCTGATCGGGGTGGTCAGCCGGTTGACCGCTCAGAAAGGGATCGAATTGATGATCCGCCCGCTGGCCCACCGTCTTTCCGCCGGTCGGGTCCGGTTGGCCGTCCTCGGCTCGGGCGAGACCAAATACGAAGAAGCGTTGCAATGGCTTGCCTCGTCGTTTCCCGGCCGGGTCCTATACAGCCGGGGTTACGACGAACCACTTGCCCACCTGATCGAGGCCGGGGCCGACGTGTTTCTGATGCCCTCCCGCTACGAGCCCTCCGGGCTCAATCAGATGTACAGCCTGGCTTATGGGACCCCGCCCGTGGTGAGGAAGACCGGTGGGCTGGCCGATACGGTGAGCCACTACGATCCCGTCACTGGGGAGGGAACCGGTTTTGTCTTCGAGCACTTCTCAGAAGATGGGCTGGCATGGGCACTTGACCAGGCTCTGGCGGTGTTTCCTGACCGGGAAAGCTGGCGGCGGTTGCAAAGAAGTGGTATGGCAATGGACAACTCCTGGGATGAGCGGGCCGGAGAATACGACCGGCTCTACCACCGCCTGACCGGCACGAAGGTGGAGGAAACATGAACGTGGTTCTTGTTGAGCCGAGCTTTCCTAGTTACCAGAAGCAGTTTGTACGGGCGCTGGCCGGCGTGGGGGCCACCGTCATCGGAATCGGTGAGCGCCCCAAGGACTGGCTCGATGCCGATACCAGCGGCTGGCTCACCCACTACGAGCAGGTGAGATCGGTGGTCGATATGGACGCGCTCGAGCGAGCGGTGCGGTTCGTCCAGTCAAGAGTCGAGGTAGACCGGCTCGAGGCCACCATTGAGGCCCATATCGAATCGGCTGCTGCCGTTCGGGAGCGGTGTGGAATTCCGGGAACCACCGCCCTTACCGCCTGGCTGTGCCGCGACAAGCCGGCGATGAAGCACGCCTTGAGGCAGGCTGGGATTCCGTGTGCTCAGTCAACCGGCGCCACCCATCCCGACGAACTACGCAGCTTCGCCCGCGAGGTCGGATACCCGCTGATCATAAAACCCCGCTCGGCGGCAGGCGCCTCAGGCACCATCAGGGTCGACAGTGACGCCGACCTCGAAGCGGTCGTACCAACCTTGGGTTTGGAACATGGCAACTCGGTAGCCGTGGAAGAGTTCATTGAAGGCCACGAGGGTTTCTACGACACCATCTCGATCAACGGCCAGGTAGCCCACGAATTCATCTCCCACTACTACCCCAACGTATTGGAAGCGATGCGCACCCGGTGGATCTCCCCGGTATTCATCACCACCAACCGGATCGACTCGAGCGGCTACGACGATGTCAAAGGGATGGGTAAACGGGTCATCCCTACCCTCGGGATCGGTACCTCGGCTACCCATATGGAGTGGTTTTACGGCCCTAAGGGTCTCAAATTCTCCGAAATCGGATGCCGCCCACCGGGGGTAGGAGCCTGGGATCTCTACTGCGCCGCCAACGACCTCGACGTTTATCGAGAATGGGCGATGGCGATCTGTTACGGGACCGTGTCGGCCTATCCCTCGCGGCGTTTCTCGGCCGGGATCATTGCCCTGCGACCCGATCGGGATGGGGTGATCTCCGGGTACGAGGGCATGGCCGAGGTCCAGGACCGGTACGGACAGTGGATCATCGACTACCACCTCCCACCCCCCGGCACCGCCACCCAGCCGGTCGAAGGGGGCTACATGGCCAATGCGTGGATTCGGATGCGACACCCCGACTATGACGAGCTGCGAATCATGCTGAACCGCGTGGGCGAGATCGCTCAGGTCCGAGCGGTCTGATGGATCGCCCCGCCCTTCTCGACACGCTGATGGGGGCCGACGAGCCAACCGTCGATCGTTTCCTGGCCGACAATGTGGTGCCCCTGGTCGAGCCGGGCAGGGCCACCTTTCTTTACCGGGGCAGGGCCGACTCGGTGCGCCTCCGACCGATGATCGCCGGCTTCCCGGGCCTCCATCGGTTTAGCAAGCTCAACGGGCACGAACTCTGGTGGCTGGCGGTGCCCCTTCCCGACGCGGCTCGCCTCGAATACAAGCTCGAGGTTCAAAACGATCATCACGCCGAGTGGGTCAACGATCCGCTCAATCCCCTCACCACCACCAACCCCTTCGGCACCAATTCGGTGTGCCGGGGCTTTGGGTATCAAGTACCCGAGTTCGCTCAGGTCCACGAGGCCACCCCGACCGGCACCTTCGAAGATCTGTGGATTCCGTCCCGCCTCGGAGGCGACCGCAAGGTCACGATGTACCGGCCCGCCGGGTTCGACTCGGCCAAGGAGTATCCACTGGTTTTCGTCAATGACGGCGGTGACTACCTCACCTATGGATCGATGGCCCTGGTGCTCGACAACCTGATCAATTGGGAGGTGATCTCACCAGTGATCGTCGCCTTTTCCTGGCCGAGTCATCGGCTGGCCGAATACGCCGCCAACCCCGCCTACGCCGATTTCGTCGTCGAGGAGGTGCTGCCCCGAGTCAGGCACACCTACTCAGTCGGCAGCCGGCGCATCGCCATGGGAGCGAGCCTTGGGGCGGTGGCCGCGCTGGACACGGCTCGTCGCCATCCTGGAGCCTTTACCGGACTACTCCTCCAATCAGGCACCTTCGCCCAGACGCCGGGCTGGGGTTCGGCCAAACATCTTCTCGCCCCGATCGCAGACCTTCTTCACCGGCTCGATCCCTCCAGCCTGCCCAAACGGGTTTACCTGTCGTGCGGCACGTTCGAGCGGATGATTGCCGAAAACCGGTACATGTCCGCCCGTCTAAGACGTGCCCAACTGGAGGTGAAGTACACCGAGAGTCGCGACGGGCACACCTGGGAGGCCTGGCGTGATCGTCTCGCCGAAGGGCTGAGCTGGGTGCTGCGCCCATCCGTTGCCAATTAGCCGGCCGTCTGGTGGCACACTGAAGCGATGACTCCGAACCATGTCGCCGCCTTCTATGTACGCCAGAAGATCACGATCATGGTCAACCGGTACGAGATCAGGGCCGCCAACCCGGACAGCACCGAAGGCCAACTCATCGCCTTCGCTCAGCAGAAGAGGATGCAGTTCAAAGAGGAGGTGATCTTTTATGGCGACGAAACCAAACAGGAGCGCCTCTTCTCGTTCAAAGCTCGTCATGGGCTTGACGTGCGCGCCGAGCATGACGTGTTCGATGCGACCGGAAACGCCATAGGCTGGTTCAAGAAGGAGTTTGCCACCAGCCTGCTTCGTTCAACATGGCAGATGTCATATGACGGGGTGCGGGTCAGCGGTCAAGAGCGCAACCCGACAGTTGCCATACTCCGGCGGGTATGGGAATTCATCCCGGTCCTCGGCGACATCTGGGTGCCTTTCCTCTTTCACTTCGACTTTCGAGATCAGGCCACCGGTCAGATTGTCATGTTGAGCGAACGCCAGGCCACGATCCGGGATCGCTACGCCGTCCAAGTGCCAGATGTCCGGCTCGACTTTCGGGTAGCCGCCTCGATGGCGGTGGCGCTCGACGCGCTGCAAAGTCGTTAATCCACCACTAGTTGATAGTCAGCCGTTCGCGAAAAGGCCGCGCGACGCGCGGCCTTCTCGGTCCGAAGAGGAATGGAGACTAAAAGTCCATGTCCCCGCCGCCACCGCCGGGATGCCCGTGGGAGGCCGGCTTATCTTCTTTGCGTTCGACGACCAGGGCTTCGGTGGTCAACAGCAACGCGGCGATCGAAGCTGCGTTCTGTAGGGTGGACCGGGTGACCTTGGCGGGGTCGATGACCCCAGCCCCGATTAGGTCCTCGTATTGGCCGGTCTGGGCGTTGAAGCCCATCGACCCGGTCTCGGACCGGACCCGCTCCACCACGACGCCGCCTTCGGCGCCGGCGTTGACTGCGATCTGACGGAGCGGCTCCTCGAGCGCTCGCCGCACGATCTGGCGGCCGGTCTTCTCGTCGTCGGATCCGCCCCTCAGCTTCTCTACCGCGGTCTGCGCCCGGAGCAGCGCCACGCCGCCTCCGGGGACAATGCCTTCCTCGACCGCCGCTCGGGTCGCCGACACGGCGTCTTCGATGCGGTGCTTCTTCTCCTTCAGCTCCACCTCGGTGGCGGCACCTACCTTGACGACCACGACCCCGCCGGACAGCTTGGCCAGCCGCTCCTGCAGCTTCTCGCGGTCCCAGTCGGAGTCGGTGTTCTCGATCTCACGCTCGATCTGCTTGATCCGAGCCTTGACGTCGGCCTCCGCGCCGGAGCCGTCGATGATCGTCGTGTTGTCCTTGGAGATGACCACCTTGCGGGCCTTGCCCAGCATGTCAAGGCTGACGTTCTCGAGTTTGAGACCGACCTCCTCGGAGATGACCGTTCCGCCGGCGAGGATGGCGATGTCTTGCAACATGGCCTTGCGACGCTCGCCGAATCCGGGTGCCTTGACCGCCGCCGAGGAGAACGTGCCCCGGATCTTGTTGACCACCAGGGTGGCTAGGGCCTCTCCTTCGACGTCTTCGGCGATCACCAGGACCGGCCGTCCGGCCTGCATGACACGCTCCAGCACCGGAACCAGGTCGTTGACCGAGCTGATCTTCTGGTTGGCGATGAGGATGTAGGGATCCTCCAACACCGCTTCCTGCCGTTCGGCATCGGTGATGAAGTAAGGGGTGATGACACCCTTGTCGAACTGCATTCCTTCGGTGAACTCGAGCTCCAACCCGAAGGTCTGACCCTCTTCAACGGTAATGACCCCGTCTTTGCCAACCTTGTCGAAGGCCTCGGCGATGGTCTTGCCGATGGTCATGTCGTTGTTGGCCGAGATCGATGCCACGGCCGCCACCCGCTTGGCCTCGATCGGCGTGCTGAGGTCGCCGATCGCCTTGACGACGGCGTCGACCGCTTGCTCGATACCCCGCTTGAGGTCCATCGGGTTGGCGCCGGCCGCCACGTTGCGGAGGCCTTCGCGCACCATCGACTGGGCCAGGACGGTGGCGGTGGTGGTGCCGTCACCGGCTACGTCGTTGGTCTTGGTCGCTACTTCCTTGGCGAGCTGGGCGCCCATGTTCTCCCACGGGTCGTCGAGCTCGATCTCTTTGGCGATGGTGACGCCGTCGTTGGTGATGGTCGGAGCACCCCATTTCTTCTCCAACACCACGTTGCGGCCCTTCGGGCCGAGGGTCACCTTGACCACGTCGGCGAGCTTGTTGACTCCCGCCTCGAGGCCGCGCCGGGCGTCCTCGTCGAAACGTAGATCTTTCGCTGGCATGTTTTTGCGATCCTCCTATCAGCCGACGATGGCCAGAACATCACGGGCGGAGAGCACCAGGTACTCAACTCCCTCCAACTTGACCTCGGTGCCGGCATACTTCGAATAGAGCACCCGATCGCCCACCGACACATCCATAGGAAGGCGGCTGCCTTCATCGTTGAGCGCTCCCGGACCTACCGCCAGCACCTCTCCGATCATCGGCTTTTCTTTGGCCGTGTCGGGAATAACCAGGCCCGAGGCGGTGCGCTGCTCTAGCTCATCCTCGGCCTTAACGACGACGCGATCGCCGAGGGGGCGAAGCTTCATCTGAACTCCTCCTGTCTTCAACGACTTAGCACTCGGACTCGGTGAGTGCTAACCGAACGTTAGCAATCGACCCCGGAGAGTGCCAACTTCGGTTGGCGAGGCGGGCGAGTTGGGGTCGGCCCGCTCAGGTTCCTAATCGGCGTCCCGGCTCCACCCCCACCACCCAGTCGGTAAACCGACCCTCGGCGAGCCAGTGGCCCCCGGCCACGCCGATCATGTCGGCGTTGTCCGTGCAGAGGCTCGACGACGGCAGGCACAGCGCCAAACCCCGGTTCCCCGCCTCCTCCTCGAAACGGCGACGCAACCTCCGGTTCGCCAACACCCCGCCCCCCGCCCCGACCACCTCGACCCCGGTGTCATCGACAGCCCGAAAGGTCTTGTTCACCAGCACCTCGATGATCGCTTCTTGCACCGACGCCGCAACGTCGGCCAACGGAGGCAACTCGTTGGCTTCTTGGGCCTTGCGCAAATAGGTCATCACCGCGGTCTTGAGACCGGAGAACGACAGTGCATACGGTTGCTCCGCCAATCCGCGGGGGAAGCGGATCGCCTGGGGATCGCCTCCGGTTGAGGCTTGATCGATCGCCGGTCCCCCCGGAAAGCCAAGCCCCATCAGCCGGGCGAGCTTGTCGAAAGCCTCTCCGGCGGCGTCATCGATGGTCTCCCCCATGACCCGATAGGCGCCCCAATCCTCGATGTGGACGACTTGAGAGTGGCCGCCCGAGGCGAGCAACACCACCGCCGGCGGTCGAAACTCGGTGAACTCGACTCGAGGAGCCATCAGGTGGCCCTCCATGTGATCGACGCCGATAAACGGAAGCTGGCGCGCCCAGGCGGTTGCCTTGGCGAAGGAATGCCCGACAAGGAGCGCTCCCACCAACCCGGGCCCGGCGGTGGCCGCCACACCATCGAGATCCGCCGGGTGCACCCCGGACTCGACCAAGGCCTTGTTGGTGAGGGCTCGGATCGACTCGACGTGAGCCCGGGCCGCGACCTCCGGCACCACTCCACCGAAGCGCGCATGGAGCTCGACTTGGGAAGAGAGGACGCTTGACAGGACCTCGGCCCCTCTCACCACCGCCACCGCCGTTTCATCACATGAGGTTTCGAAGGCAAGGACCAGGAGACTCATGACAGGCCGGACGTAATCTCGCCGAGACGTTGGCGATAGTGCTCGCCATCGATGTCGTGGACCCACATGACGAGGGCGTCTTCATCCTGGTAGTAGCGCTTGCGGACCCCCACCGGAGCCATCCCGAACCGCTGATATAGGGCCTGAGCAGCCTTGTTGGAAACCCGCACTTCGAGGGTCAGGCTCATGGCGCCGGCATTGAGGGCCTCGCCAACCAAACTCACCATCAGCCTCGTCCCGATCCGGTTTCCCCTCCGATCGGGATCGACCGTGACCGAGGTCACATGAGCCTCGGGGATGATCAAAAGGAGACCGGCATAACCCGTCACATCGCCATCGACCTCGGCCACCAGATAGATACGTCCGGGGGCGATCAGTTCCTCTCTGAAAATGCCCTCGGTCCAGGGAGTGGGGTAAGTGGCCCGTTCGATCCGCAGGCAGGTCTCGACGTCGGTTGGCTCCATCGGGCGTATTACGACGGTACCGACCATGGCCCCTCCGGGGTCAGCTTGCTCCAGTTCAGATCGATATCGGGCTCTCTCATATAGAGGGGCCGCACCGCTTCGACCGGGAATGCGTCTTTGTCCAGCTTGGAGAGCCCCAGCTGGATAAGCGCCCGCGCCGAAGGATACCGGGGGCGTCCGGTACGGACCCGGTGGAGCCCTCGAAGGACCTCGTCGGGCAAGGCGGGAACGTCGCCCACCACAAGAGGATCGACGGGATCTCCCATGAGGACGCTGCGCAGGCGGTCGGGGGCCATCAACTCGGCCTCGCCATCACGCACCGCCCCGCCCGGGACCGGACGATAGGTGGCAACCGCCAGCTCGCCCCGACGGACATCGACCACGGAGAAGATGTGGCGATGCCCGGTAGCGGCCTCCAACGCCAGGGCGTCCAACGAGCTGCCGGCCACCACCGGAATCCCCAGAGCGGACGCCATGCCCTGAGCGGTTGCTATCCCGACCCGGATCCCCGTGTAAAGACCTGGCCCGAGGTCCACGGCGATAGCGTCTAAATCGTCGGGGAACCAGCCAACCTGGTCGAAGCAGAATTCGATGGCCGGCACCAGGAACGTCGCGTGGCCCATGCGATCGACCCGCGAGGCGGCCGCCACCACGGTGCGATCCTCAGCCAGCGCTACCCCCGATTGGGCGGTGGCGGTTTCTATCGCCAAAACCTTCATACCACCAGGCCACCCGGTAGCCGGTGATCCCAGGACCCGCGCGAAACGAAACTGATCTTGCGCGCCCCGTCGGTCTCGATCTCGAAGTCAATCCTGAGGTGGTCGTCGGGGATGTTCGCCTCGATGGCATCACCCCACTCGATCACCAGCACCCCGTCCGAGGCTTCGGGGATCAGGTCGAGGTCTTCGAACTCGTTGCGAGTGCCGAGGCGAAAGATGTCGGCGTGGGTAAGGGGGATGAAGCCACTCCGATATTGCCGGGCCAGCACAAACGACGGGCTGGTCACGGGTTCCTCCACTCCGAGCCCGGCGGCAAGCCCGGCGGCGAAGAGCGTCTTGCCACATCCGAGATTCCCACACAGGAGGAGGATGTCCCCGGCACGAAGCAGGGGAGCGAGCCGCGAGGCCAGGTTGGCCGTGTCGGCCGGCTCCCTACAGAGGAAGGTGCTCATGCAAACAAGTTCATCTGCTCGGGCTGATCGGCGCCACTGCCGGCCGGCCCAACATCGGCCGGCCCAACATCGGCCGGTCCAGCACCGGTCGAGCGACCATCGGCGGACGTCTGAACCTCACTCTTCCGAGACCGAGACTCCTCGAGAGCCAGGCGGGCCAGATCGAAGTCCTGCTGCATCTCCCCCAACAGCCGCTCCCCTGAGCGCAGGGCCGCCGCCGGATGGTAGGTGGGAATCAGAACCCGTCCCTGCCACCACGGATAAGTCCGGCCTCGCAGCTTGGTGATGCCCATATCGGTGCGGAGCAGAAGTTTGCTGGCGAAATTGCCGAGGCTGACCACCACCTGCGGATCCACCAGCTGGATCTGGCCCCGCAGATAGTCCTTACATGAGTCGATCTCGTCCTGTTGAGGATCGCGATTGTTTGGGGGCCGGCACTTGATCACGTTGGCGATGTAGACGTCCTCACGAGTCATCCCGATTGCGGAGAGAAGGCGGTTGAGCAGCTGACCAGCGGCACCGACGAAGGGCTCGCCCTGCTGATCCTCGTTGTATCCGGGTGCCTCGCCGATCAACATCAGGTCGGCCTGGGGGTCGCCAACCCCAAACACCACCTGAGTCCGGGTGCTGGCTAATCGGCATCGGGTGCATACCTTGGCCTCGGACTCGAGCAGGCGGAGTGCTTCGGTCATCGGCCCAAAGGTACCGGATCGCCCAACACCTGAGGTGGCGTCCCGGGCTCAGCATGCTCGATGCCACCCCTGATGCCATCATTCGGGCCACGCCGGCGTAAGGTGCATCATGCCATTCGATCAGCAGCTTGAACTTTTGAACGCAATGGAGCCGGCCATCCTTCGTTTGTTGAACGAACACCGTGACCGTCGGACTCACTGGTACTTCCACGAGCTGGTTCCCTGGGAGCGAGGCCGCAGCTTCGTGACCGAACCCTGGGATCCTTCCCAATGCACGATTAGCGATGCAGCTCGCACCGCTCTTGTGCTCAACCTGCTGACCGAGGACAACCTCCCTTATTACCACTCGGCACTCGAGAGCCGGGTCCCCGCCGGGAGCGCCCTCTCCGAGTGGAACAACTTGTGGACCGCCGAGGAGGGCCAGCATGCAATAGCCCTCCGCAGTTATCTGCTGACTTCGCGCAACTGCGACCCCAAGTTGCTCGAAGACGACCGGTTGAGAGTGATGACGACCGGCTACAAGCCCGACTGGCAAAATCCGGCGGAACTCTTTGCTTATACCGCCGCTCAAGAACTGGCGACCCGTGTAAGTCACCGCAACGCCGGCAAGATTACCGACGACCCGGTGGCTTTCGATTTGATGAGAGCCATTGCCGGGGACGAGAACTACCACTTCATTTTCTACAAGGGGGCCATGGCCGCCATGTTGCGCGAGGCGCCATCACTCTCCTTGGAAGGCATTTACAAGGCCTTCTCCGGATTCCAGATGCCGGGGGTGGTCATTCCTGGGTTCTTGCGGCGCTCGGTCGAAATCGCCCGAGCAGGGGTCTATAACCTGCGGATTCATCATGACCGCGTGATTCTGCCTCTTCTCAAGGAGTGGAAAATCGACGCCCTCTCGAACCTTTCGGCCAAGGCTGCCGAGTTTCAGGAGAAACTGATGACCCTGCCGGATCAAATCATCAAAAAGGCGGAGAGGTTCGAGGCCCGCTACGCCCTCTGAGCGCGCTCAGGTCCGATCCTCTCGGCTCTGTGTCACAGCCGACTCGATGGCTCGCCCGGTGGCAACGAAGGCTCCCTCCGCCGCCAGATCGACGTCACCCGGTCGGGTTCCGCAAGCACTGACGAATACGACGTCCCCGTCATAACGGGTGTGGGCAGGACGGATGCAGGCGCCGATGGCGTCGTGTGATCGGATGGCCATCCGGGTCAGTTCTGCACGCGACATAGCAGCCGTCGTGGCCACCACCACCAGAGTGGTGTTGATCAGCGGCCGGGGGGGCAACGCCGGCGGGGGCGGGACGGGCGACCCACCGGTTAGGGGCACGCCTTCCAGGTTGAAAACATCCCCTACCGGATTGAGGACCACCAGCGCACCCACCGTCTGCCCATCGGGGGTATCGACCGCGGCCGAGCCGATCCCCGTCTTCTGGAGGTACTCGAATCCGCGCCATTTGGCGGAGGAGGTGCCGGCTCCCGCTCCCACCCGCCCCAGCCTCACCGGACCGTTGTTGGCTGCTCGGTAGGCGGCCTCTCCCTGGGTGGGCCCGGGTCTTACACCTCTTCCATCGAGCGGGAGGTCGAACACCACTGCCGCTGGCACGATCGGGACCGGTCCGACCGGGGTGGGATGACCACGACCATCTGCTAACAGCGCCCGAACCAGCCCGTCGGCGGCGGCCAGGCCGAACGCGCTGCCACCGGTCAGGAGAATGGCCTGAACCTGCTCGACCCGCATCCCAACTGCCAGCAGATCGGTCTCCCGGGTGCCCGGGGCCCCGCCCCGCACTTCCACTCCGGTCACGTTCGGCTCCGGCAACACCACGACGGTGCAGCCGGTCATCCCATCACTATCGGTCCAGTGACCAACCTTGATTCCGGGCACCGAAGTAAGGGTCACGACCGATACCGGCGTGGCAAACGAGGACCGATCTGGCAGACGATCTCGTAGGCGATGGTCCCCAACCGAGCCGCCCACTCGTCGGCGGTGATCTCCTCCTCACCTTGGCGCCCGAGGAGAACAACCTCGTCACCCACTGCTACCGGGTGGTTGCCGGCATCGACGAGGATTTGATCCATCGTGACGGTGCCGGCCAGCGGGTGACGGCGACCGCCGATGAGGACCTCGGCATCTCTCGACAGGGATCGCGGATATCCGTCGGCGTATCCGATCGGAACGGTGGCGACGGTTGCCTCGGCGGCCAGGGACCGGCGACGGCCGTAGGAGGGCCGGCTCCCGACCGGCAACCTTTGGGTAAACGCCACCCGGGAGATGATCGACATTGACGGCCAAAGTTCGGCCATGCCGATGGTGGCGGGTCCGGGATGGATGCCGTATATCCCGATCCCGCACCTGACCAAGTGGCGGCGAGCCTCGGGGTAGAGAATCGCTCCAGCCGTGTTGGCCAGGTGTTGGGCCGGTGCCACCATGCTCCCGACCACCTCTCGGAGGGCACGATCGAAGCGTGCGATCTGCTCGAGTGTGAAATTCGGATCTTCTTCTGCCACCGCCAGATGGGTCCAGATGGCCTCAACCTCGAGTCCGGCGTTTCCCGCTGCATCGAGCAAGCCAGGCAGGCGATCCGGAGCCACTCCTACCCGATGCATCCCGGTGTCGACCTTCACCTGAACCCGCTTTCCACCGGCGTCACCCAAGGCTCTGGCAAATGTCTCTCGATAGACGGTGGGGGTGAGTCGCCAGTGGACCACCTCGGACGCATCACGACGATCGGGCTCTGACAGCAGCAGAACGGGAGCCACCACGCCAGCTTCGCGCAGGCGGATTCCTTCCTCCAACAGAGCGACGGCCAGCGACTTAGCACCGGCGTTCAATGCTGCTTCCGCCACCGGGGCGTCGCCATGTCCGTAAGCGTCGGCCTTGACCACCGCGCATACTCCGGCGGGATCGACCAACTCCGCCAGGGTGGCTACGTTGTGACGAATCGCCTCCAGGTCGATCTCGACCCACGACGGCCTCAACTGAAGCGTCCAATCTGGTCGAGGAGATCGGCGGCAGTGACCGCGCCGCGACGCGCCGCCTCGGCCCCAGCCCTGCCGTGCCAATAGGCGGCCGATCGAGCCGCCAACGGCGGAGGCGTCCCGGCTGCCATCAGGGCAGCCACCATCCCGGCAAGTACGTCCCCGGTTCCGATCGTCGCCAGTTCCGGGCCGCCGCTGTTCACAATCCAAGGCAAACCGCCGTCGGTGACGACCGTCGGATTGCCTTTGAGAAGCACGGTGGTGCCGGTGGCCCGGGCCAGCTCGCCGGCGGCCTGGTAGGAAGCGCCGCGCCCAACGAGGCGGGAGAACTCGCCGGCATGAGGGGTCAACACGATGTTCCCGACACCGAGCAGCCGGTCAATGGGAATGGCGGCGAGGGCGTCGGCGTCGACCAGCACCGAACCTTTCCATCCTTCGATCAGCGGCATGACCAGGTCGATCCGAGTGCGTCCGAGACCCGGTCCGATCAGCAGGACGTCATAGCGGTCAGGAAGGTCCGCCAGCCGATGGTGAAGCAAGTCGGGGGCAGCGGCAGCAGCCACCAACTCGGACTCAGGAGGAACGGCCAGTCCCACCGCGCCGGCCCCGAAACGGAGGGCGCTGCGCCCGGCGAAGATGGCGGCACCCGTCATCCCTTGGTCGCCCCCCACCACCAGCACCGATCCGGCCGACCACTTGTGAGACCGCCGCGGCCGGATCGGTCGGGGAGCGTCACTTTCCTCGGTTATCGCCAACTCGGGCTCGCCACCGGCCAGACCAATGTCGACCACGGACAGATGACCGGTATGGTCGGGCCCGGCCGCCAGCAGGTGGCCGGTTTTGGGAGCGTGGAACGTGACCGTCCGGGTGGCCGAAAAGGCGGCTTCGGCAATCGTCCCATTGGTCGGATCGAGCCCGCTGGGAAAGTCGATGGACAGCACTGGGAGCTCGGAGTCGATCCAACGCCTCACCCGGGGTTCGAGTCCGCTGCGAAACCCACCGCCGAAGAGGGCGTCGATGACGAGATCCGCCTCGGATGGGTGACCCAGTTCGGTTACCTGAACGCCGGCGGCGTGAGCTTTACCCCGGGCATTGAGGGCGGGGAGGGTTCGGGGATCGGCCAGCGCCTCGACCCGGACCGCTGCCCCTCTTCGGCGGAGCAGGCGCGCCGCCACGTATCCGTCGCCGCCATTGTTGCCGGGCCCGGCGAGGACGACCACCCGTTTCCCGTAACCCGTCCCCATAGCGAAGGCTGCCGATGCCACCCCGTGGCCTGCCCTCTCCATGAGCACATCAACCGGGATGTCGGTGGAGCGGTCGAGACGGGCGGCCTCGGCGGGGTTGATGACCGGAATCATCCGATCGGACGGTAGCCAGAAAAAATCCAGCGCCCGCACCGCCCCCATCGGCGAGTTGTGCGGGTCTCGCCGGGGTGACGCCGCACGTATGGTGAGCCGGAGGCCGGTAGGAGAAAATGTCCACCAGGGCCCGATCAAGGGTCTGGATTCTGTCGGTGGCTTGCGGTACAGTCGAACTGTTGTTCGAGAAGGAGTGGCTGTGCCGGTGGTGACGGATGTGGTTACGGAGGATCCGAGGTGGCCGTCCCGACCGGAGACGCCCACCGATCGGCTCGCCTCGATACCAGCCGGCCCCCCACTGTTAGCGGCGTTGGCCGCCATCGACCGGGCCGGCCTCGACGGTTTTGGGTTGGTGTTGTTGCTGCGGGCCCGTTCCCGGCTGATCTCCCATCTCCAAGCCGAGCAGCTGGCCGACATGACCGCCATGGCGGCGGCTGATGAACGGCCGTTCGGCACCGCCGAGG
>JBQTHI010000101.1:0-22301 GCA_052390035.1 Actinomycetota bacterium
GGTTTTCCTGCACAGAGCCCGACTTGACCGAGGCGGGTTATTCCTCTTCGTCCTCTTCGCCGAGGGGGCGGGTTGCGCCGACCGAGCGCAACCACTCGGCCGGATCCTCCGGCATCCATTGCTCCTCCCTCGTGGGCATCTCCCAGCCCAATGAGGCGACAGTGGTGGCTCCCGGCAGGGAGGGCACCAGCGACTGATAGTCGGCCGCCCCGGTGCCGGCCGGGATGAGCTTTCCGATGATCACGTTTTCCTTGAGGCCGCGCATGTAGTCCGACTTGGCGAAGATGGCGGCGTCGGTCAGCACC
Organism: Actinomycetota bacterium; assembly: GCA_052390035.1. Classification (GTDB taxonomy): domain Bacteria; phylum Actinomycetota; class Acidimicrobiia; order Spongiisociales; family ZC4RG35; genus JBQTHI01. The sequence continues at coordinate 306 of JBQTHI010000101.1, forward strand.
CGGGTGGTCTCCTGGAACGACGCCGCCGACAACCAGGAGTCGGTCGCTAGCGAAGCCTTGGTGATACCCATCATCTCCGTCCGGCCTTCCGACGGTTGTTTGTCGTCCTCGAGCAGCTGACGGTTGGCTTCGCGAAAATCGCGCTCGTCGACCAGTTCGGCAGGCATGAAGTCGGAATCACCCGGGTTGACGACCCGCACCCGGCGGAGCATCTGACGCACGATCAACTCGATGTGCTTGTCGTGGATCTCGACACCCTGAGACCGGTAAACCTCCTGGACCTGGTCGACCAGGTACTGCTGGGCCGCCCTGACACCCCGGACCTCGAGCACCTCTTTCGGGTCGAGAGGACCCTCGGTGAGTTGGGCGCCCGCTGCAACCACGTCTCCATCGCTGATGCGCAGACGTGCCCGTCGTGACACCGGATATTCGGCTTCTCCTTCTTTGGCGTCGACCAGGACCCGCCGCCCCTCATCGTCGTCGATGACCTGTACGGCACCGGCGACCTCGGTCATCACCGCTTTGCCCTTGGGAGTCCGAGCCTCAAACAGCTCGACCACCCTGGGCAGTCCATGAGTGATGTCCTCACCGGCCACACCGCCGGTGTGGAAGGTCCTCATCGTCAGCTGAGTTCCCGGTTCACCGATCGACTGGGCTGCCATGATTCCGACCGCTTCTCCGATCTCCACGACTTTGCCGGTGGCAAGTGAGAGCCCGTAGCAGGACTGACACACCCCCAGTGGGGCATCACAGGTGAGGGGCGAGCGCACCCGCAACTCGGTGATGCCTTTGGTGTCACCGATCAGCTGAAACTCACGAGTTCCGATCAAGGTCCCCGACTTGAGTTTCACCTCGCCGTCTTCGACCAGCTTCTTGTCGACTTTCACATCATCGGCCAGCACCCGGCCGAACACGCGGGAACGGAGATGGCGGACCGGCCGCCCCCGGTCATCCAGCATGGCGACCCGCACACCTTTGTCGGTTTCACAATCGGCCTGCTTGATAATGACTTCCTGAGATACGTCGACCAGGCGCCGGGTCAGGTATCCCGAGTCGGCGGTGCGAAGTGCCGTATCCGCAAGTCCCTTGCGAACCCCGTGGGTGGAGATGAAATACTCCAACACCGAGAGCCCTTCCCGGAAGTTGGACACGATGGGCCGGGGAATGATGTCACCTTTAGGGTTGGCGACCAGGCCGCGCATCCCGGCGATCTGTCGAACCTGGAGCATGTTCCCCCGAGCCCCCGATCCGACCATCATGTCGAGAGGGTTGAACTTCTCCGACTTGAGGTTTCGCTCCATAGCGTCTTTGACCTTGTCAGTTGCCTCCGTCCAGATCTCGATCAATTCCTGACGCCGCTCGTCTTCGGTCATCACCCCCTTCTGGAAAAGGGATTGGACCTTGTCGGCCTTGGCCTCATAATCGGCGAGGATCGCCGCCTTGTCCCCCGGGGTCTTCACGTCCTCCAACCCGATGGTCAGTCCCGCCTTGGTGGCGAAGCGGAAACCTAGGTCTTTGATTCCGTCGAGGGTCGTGACGACGTCTGTGCGCGGATAGTGCTCGATCACTACTTCGATCAGATGGCCGATGTCGGCCTTGGAAAGGGGAGCGTTTATGTATGGAAAGTCGGTAGGAAAGGCCTGGTTGATCAACGCCCTTCCGAGAGTGGTTTCGAACAGCTTGCTGCCATTGATCGGCTCATCGGCGATCAAGTGGCCGAGGGCGGGCTTGAATTGACGGTGGCGCTCGGGTTTTCCTGCACCCTCGCCAATGCGCAGCTTGATCGGAGCGTGCAGCGAGAGCTGACCCACGTCATAGGCCATCGTCGCCTCATCGTGATCCCCGAAGGCGCGGCCGGCGCCTTTGGCACCGGGCACGACCTCCGACAGGTAATAAACCCCGATGACCATATCCTGGGAGGGGGTGATGATCGGTCGTCCGTTGGATGGCCGTAGAACGTTGTTGGTGGACAACATCAGCACCCGGGCTTCGGCTTGGGCTTCGGCCGACAACGGCAGGTGAACAGCCATCTGGTCGCCGTCGAAGTCGGCGTTGAAGGCCTCGCACACCAACGGGTGAATCTGGATGGCCTTGCCTTCAACCAGGACCGGTTCGAAGGCCTGGATTCCCAGCCGGTGGAGGGTGGGGGCCCGGTTGAGCAGGACCGGGTGTTCCTGAATCACCTCGGACAGCACATCCCAAACCTGGGGACGCTGGCGCTCAACCATCCGCTTGGCCGATTTGATGTTCTGAGCCAGAGCCTTGTCGACTAGACGCTTCATCACGAACGGTTTGAACAGTTCAAGCGCCATGACCTTCGGCAGCCCGCATTGGTTGAGCTTTAGCTGCGGCCCGACCACGATCACCGAGCGTCCGGAGTAGTCGACCCGCTTGCCGAGCAGATTCTGACGGAATCGTCCCTGTTTTCCTTTGAGCATGTCGGAGAGCGACTTGAGAGCGCGGTTGCCGGGCCCGGTAACCGCTCGACCACGCCGGCCGTTGTCGAACAAAGCGTCGACCGCCTCCTGCAGCATCCGCTTCTCGTTGTTGACGATGATTTCGGGAGCACCAAGGTCGAGAAGCCTCTTGAGACGGTTGTTGCGGTTGATCACCCGGCGATAGAGATCGTTCAGATCGGACGTGGCGAAACGACCGCCGTCGAGCTGCACCATCGGTCGCAAGTCGGGCGGAATCACCGGCACGGTCTCGAGTATGAGGTCGCGGGGGCGGTTCTTGCCCTCCCAGAAGGGCCGCACCACCTTGAGCCGCTGCGTGGCTCGCTGACGTTTCTGGGCGGACCCGGAACCGAGATCAACTTGGAGCCGCCCCATTTCGTCGTCCAGGCTCAAGCGATCGAGTAGGTGCTTGACGGCTTCCGCTCCCATTCCTCCCCGGAAATAGCCGTCGTAACGATCTGAGATGGCCCTCCAGAGTTGTTCCGATTCGACCAGGGTCTTGGGTGCCATCGAACGGAACACTTCGTACGCGTCCTGGATCAGTTCGGTTTCGCGGTTGGCTCGCTCCTCCCGCTCCCGGATTTCCCGATCGACTTCCCGGCGGCGTGCCGAGATCTCCTGGGTCTTCGCCCCGCCTTCTTCCATCTGGGCCAGTTCCACTTCGGCCCGCTGAAGCCGCTGGGTCTTCCAGTCGGCGAACTCATCGAGCACCACCTGCTTTTCCTGTTGCATGGTGTCCTCGAGCTCCGCCATGTCCTTGTGGCGCTTGTCCACGTCCACGTCGGTGATCAGATAGGCCGCGAAGTAGATGACCTTCTCCAGCTCCTTGGGCGACATGTCGAGCAGGTAACCAAGACGGCTGGGCACACCTTTAAAGAACCAGATGTGGGTTACCGGCGCCGCCAACTCGATATGTCCCATGCGCTCGCGACGAACCTTCGAGCGGGTGACCTCTACGCCACAGCGCTCGCAGATGATGCCCTTGTAGCGGATCCGCTTGTATTTGCCGCAATAGCACTCCCAGTCTCGCTGGGGCCCAAAAATCCGCTCGTCGAACAGACCCTCTTTCTCCGGGCGGAGGGTGCGGTAGTTGATCGTCTCCGGTTTCTTGACCTCACCGAATGACCAGGCACGAATTTGATCGCTCGATGCAAGACCGATCTTTAGCTCGTCAAAGACCTGCTTTACCACTCTTCACTCCTGATTCTGATCCTGATGTTCGATCTCTGACCCTTGACCTGATGACCCCGTAACTCAATCCGCCTCCGGGCGCTCGGGACGGGAAAGGTCGATGTGCAGCGACTCTGATGGACGGAAGTCTTCGTCGAGGTCCCGCAACTCGACTTCCTCTCCTGCAGCCAGCATCTCCACGTTGAGGCACAGACTCTGCATTTCTTTGACCAGCACCCGAAACGATTCGGGAATGCCCGGCTCCGGGATGTTGTCACCCTTGACGATCGCCTCATACACCTTGACCCGGCCTTGAACATCGTCGGACTTGATCGTCAAGAGCTCCTGGAGGGCGTAGGCGGCGCCGTAGGCCTCAAGCGCCCAGACCTCCATCTCTCCAAATCGCTGGCCGCCGAACTGGGCCTTTCCGCCCAGGGGCTGCTGGGTGATCATGGAGTAGGGACCGGTTGACCTGGCATGGATCTTGTCGTCGACCAGGTGAACCAGCTTCAGCATGTAGATGTATCCGACCGTCACCGGAGTGTCGAAGGGGTCGCCGGTGCGCCCGTCGAACAACGTCGCCTTACCTGACTCGCCGACGAGCTGAATCCCGTCGCGATTGGGAAGGCTGTTGGCCAAGACCAGGCCCAGCTCGTCTTCTCTAGCGCCGTCAAAGACCGGTGTGGACACCTTCGTGCGGGCGGGGGTACCGCCGGCGGCCGGGCTATCCGACCTGAACGATTTCCATCCGGCGGCTGCAGCCCAGCCGAGGTGGGTCTCCAGAACCTGGCCGAGGTTCATCCGCGAGGGAACGCCCAGCGGCGACAGGATGATGTCAACGGGCGTGCCGTCTTCCATGAAAGGCACATCCTCTTCGGGCAGGATCTTGGAGATGACCCCTTTGTTGCCGTGCCGCCCGGCGAGCTTGTCGCCTTCGGAGATCTTGCGCTGCTGAGCGACGTAGACCCGGACGAGTTCGTTGACCCCGGGGGGGAGATCGAAGCCATCGGCCCGCTTGAAGACCTTGACGGCGATCACTTTGCCCGACTCGCCGTGAGGCACCTTGAGCGACGTGTCTCGCACTTCCCGTGCCTTCTCACCGAAGATGGCGCGAAGCAGACGCTCCTCCGGTGTCAACTCGGTTTCGCCCTTGGGGGTCACCTTTCCAACCAAATAGTCGCCTGGACCGACTTCGGCACCTATGCGGATGATTCCGTCCTCGTCGAGGTTGGCCAGAATCTCTTCGGCGACGTTCGGGATATCGCGGGTGATCTCTTCGGCACCGAGTTTGGTGTCGCGGGCGTCGATCTCATGCTCCTCGATGTGGATCGAGGTGAGCAGATCATCTTTCACCAGCCGTTCCGAGATGATGATGGCGTCTTCGAAGTTGTGGCCTTGCCATGGCATGAACGCCACCAGCAAGTTGCGCCCCAAGGCCAGTTCGCCTTGATCGGTGGACGGACCGTCGGCGAGCACATCGCCGGCATTCACACGGTCACCTTCCCGAACCAGCGGCTTCTGGTTGATGCAGGTTCCCTGGTTGGACCGCTCGAACTTGTCGAGTCGGATAGTGGTCTTGCGATTGGTATCGCTGTCCTTGATCACGATGTGGTCCCCGGTTACCTCCACCACCTCACCGGCCACAGGGGAGATGACCATGTCCCCCGAGTCGCGAGCAGCTCGCTGCTCTACTCCGGTGCCCACCAACGGAGCATCGGCCTTGAGCAGCGGCACAGCCTGGCGCTGCATGTTCGAGCCCATCAAGGCCCGGTTGGCATCGTCATGTTCGAGGAACGGGATGAGTGCGGTGGACACCGAAATGATCTGCTTAGGCGATACATCCATGTAGTCCACCTCGGAAGGAGGAACCGAATCGACTTCGCCCCCTCCCCCGGCCCGGCGGACCAAAACCCGCGGGTTGCGGAACGACCCGTCCTCTTTGAGGGGAGCGTTGGCCTGGGCGATGACAAACCGCTCCTCTTCGATTGCGGTGAGATAGTCAACATGGTCGGTGACTTTCCCCTTCTCGACCTTGCGATAGGGGGTCTCGATGAATCCGTAGCGATTCACCCGGGCGTATGTCGCCAGCGAACCGATCAGTCCGATATTGGGTCCCTCCGGTGTCTCGATCGGGCACATCCGGCCGTAGTGCGAGGGGTGCACGTCCCTAACCTCAAACCCGGCGCGCTCTCTCGAGAGCCCCCCCGGGCCCAGGGCCGAAAGGCGACGGCGGTGGGTAAGCCCGGCAAGCGGGTTGGGCTGATCCATGAACTGGGAGAGTTGTGAGGTGCCGAAGAACTCCTTGATGGCGGCGGTAACCGGACGAATGTTGATGAGACTCTGGGGGGTGATCGCATCCGGGTCCTGGGTGGTCATCCGCTCTTTGACGACCCTCTCCAGTCTGGTGAGACCCACTCGCACCTGATTCTGGATCAGCTCCCCCACTGTCCGGATTCGGCGGTTGCCGAAGTGGTCGATGTCATCAACTGCTACCGCCACCCCCACCCCACGATGGGTGACCATGGTTGGCTGGCCGGCGTGGAGGGCTACCAGGTACTTGATGGTGTCGACGATGTCCTCGTCGCGAAGCATCTTTTGCTCGGGATCGTTGACGTCGTTGAACTTCTGAGCGACCTTGTACCGACCCACCCTGGTCAGGTCGTAACGCTTGGGGTTGCGGAACAGGGTCTGTATCAGGTTCCGGGCGGATTCGACCGTGGTCGGCTCACCCGGGCGGAGTTTGCGATACAAGTCGACCAGCGCCTCGTCTCTGTCGTGGGCGGTGTCCCGTTCGATGCTGTTGCGAATCGACTCGGCGCCATCGAACAGATCGAGCAGCTCCTGGTCGGTCTCGGCGATGCCGAGTGCGCGTAGGAAGGCGGACACGTACTGGCGTCGCTTGCGATCGACCCTGACGCCGATCGTGTCGCGCTTGTCGGTGTCGAATTCGAGCCACGCTCCACGACCTGGGATGATCCGGCCCGAATAGATCTTGCGATCGCTCCCCTTGTCGTCGGCCTCGTCAAAGTAGATACCCGGCGAGCGGACCAACTGGGAAACGACTACCCGCTCAGTGCCGTTGATGATGAACACCCCATGTTCGGTCATCATCGGGAAGTCGCCGAGGAAAACCTGCTGCTCTTTGATCTCACCCGTGCCCCGGGTCATGAAGCGAGCAGGTACAAACAATGGGCGGGCGAAGTTCTGATCCCGCTCTTTGCACTCATCCAAAGAGAGGGGGGGGTCGCCGAAGCGGTGGTCTGTGAGCTCGAGGGCCAACGAGCCGGTGAAGTCTTCGATGGGAGAGATCTCCTCGAAGATCTCTCTCAAACCCTCATCGATGAACCATTGGAACGATTCGTGCTGAACAGCCAGGAGATCGGGAAGGGGAAGGACTTCGGGGATCTTGGCGAAAGAAAGGCGCTCGGCGACGCGCGAAGCCAACGGGGGTCCTCCTTGGGGTGGTTCCGGAACAGCAAAGAGGAATGCTAGCCGACGCGGCAGCAAACCCCAAATCGACTTCTCGTCGTTACGACCGCGCTGGTTACACGGATTCGCCGGCCTCGAAAGGCCTACCCATCCTATCGCAAGCTCGGGAAATCCGTCAAGAGTTGGAGTGCAACAAGCAGAGGTGATGAGTCCTTAGTACTTTCCCCTCGTGGACCTTCCCCATCTGCCGGCCCCACTCCGGCGCACCGCCGCCAACCTGGCTGCAAATCGGGCCCAGTGGGTGCTGTTCCAATGGGCTCACCAGTTCCGTTCGGTCGATCGGGCGACCGGGCTGACCGCCGAACGGATCCAACTGCTGGCGCTCTTAGATCAAGCCGGCCCGATCACGGCGGGCGAGATAGCCGAAGACCTGCGCGCCAGCCGACCGGCGGTCGCCCGAATGTTGTCGGGGCTCGAGCAGGCGGGACTGGCCCGGCGCTCAGCCAACGTCGTTGATGGCCGCAGTGTCTTAGTGAGGATCACACCCACGGGGCGTCGCGCTCTCGCCAGGGCGAGAACCAGCGGCATTCGGTCGATGGCGGCGAGGCTGCGAGGGCGAAGCGACCGTGACCTTTCTCAACTCGAGCAGGGCCTGCGGATCCTTGAGGAGATGCTCGACGACTAGCGGGCTTGGCAGACCCCCGCTCAGACCGTCAATCGCTGGAGACGCTCTAACGCCTCGTGCAGGGTCGCTTCGTCTTTGCAGAAGGCAAAACGCACGAGGTTCCTCGCCTCGGTGCGGTCGTGATAGAAGGCGCTAGGAGGAATCGCCGCTACCCCACAACGGTCGATTAGATGGTGCACAAAAGCAACGTCATCTCCGAGTCCGAAGTTCGAGTGATCGGCCATGAGGAAGTAGGTGCCTTGAGGGATGAAGACCGTGAACCCGAGTTGGTCGAGTCCACCGGCCAATAGGTCCCGACGGCGGCGATATGCAGACGAGAGCTCCTGGTAATAAGCGGGGGAGGCAGCCAATGCCTCGGCCGCGGCATGCTGAAGCGGAGTCGCGGTGGCGAAAGTCAAGAACTGATGGGCAGCTCGAACCGCCTCGGTTAGCCCCACGGGCGCTACGGCCCAGCCGGTCTTCCAACCGGTGAGGGAGAAGGTCTTTCCTAGAGAAGAAAGGGTGATGGTGCGGTCCCACATACCCTCGATTCCGGCAAGAGAGAGGTGGCTTCCTTCATAGACCATGTGTTCGTACACCTCGTCGGTGATGGCAATCAGGTCGTGACGCCGGCAGAGATCGGCGATCAGATTCATCTCGGCCCGATCGAATACACGCCCGCTCGGGTTGTGCGGGGTGTTGACGACGATCGCGCGGGTCCTCCCGGACACGACCCCTTCAATAGCCTCCTCTTCCAGCCGAAATCCGGGTGGACGGAGCGTGACATACCGGGGTACGGCGTCTGCCAGCGCCACCCCGACCGGGTAGGCGTCGTAGGTGGGTTCAATGAGGATCACCTCGTCGCCCGGCTCGAGCACGCCGAGGAAGGTGGCGGCCAGAGCCTCGGTGCATCCTGAGGTGACTGTGACGTTCCGTCTTGGGTCGATTCCGCTGAGGCCGCTTCGGTCGGCAAAGCGCGCCGCGATGGCCGTTCCGAGCTCAGGGATGCCGTTGGTGGGTGCATATTGGTTGTGTCCGGACCGGATGGCGTTGACCGCCGCTTCCTTGACAAAGTCGGGCCCGTCGAAGTTGGGAAAGCCCTGACCAAGATTGATGGCCCCCGACTCCGCAGCCCTCCTGGTGATCTCGCTAAAAACCGTCGCCCCGAACGGCCGCAAGCGAGACGCAATCCGAGTCGAGGGCCGAGTCACGCCCCGATTGTTACTGATTTCAGAGGGCCCGTGGGTTGGTCCGCTCAATTAGCGTCTTTCCCATCGAAGCCCCGGTTCCCCCCCGCCGATTGGTCACAACCACAATTCATGGGAGTGTGCGGACCGATGCGTATTCGTGGCTTCGGGAGCGGGACAACCCTGAGGTGATTGCCCACCTCGTTGCGGAAAATGAATACGCCGCCGCTTCGCTGGCCCACCTCGAAGGCCTGCGTCAGGAAATCTTTGGCGAGATCAAGTCGCGTATTCAGGAGACCGATCTCTCGGCTCCTGCCCGCCGCGGCAGGTGGTGGTACGGGCGGCGCACCGACCAAGGCCGGCAATACCCGGCGTTTCTCCGCTGGCATGGAACGCCAACTGGCCCGGCTGAGGTGATCCTGGACCAGAACGATCTGGCGGCCGGTCATGGATACTGTGGCCTCGGATTGATGGCGGTCAGCCCTGATCAGGACCTCATTGCCTATTCCGTCGACTATTCCGGATCCGAAACGTTCGAGCTGCGTTTTCGTCGCCTCGATCAGGATGACGACATGCCCGACGTGGTGGCCGGCACTTACTACGGCGGTGCCTGGTCGACCGATCAAGAGTTCTTCTTCTACACGACCCTCGACCAGGCCCATCGCCCCTATCGGGTATGGCGTCACCGGCTGGGATCGGCTCAAGCCGACGACGTCATGGTGTTCCAAGAGGACGACGAGCGGTTCTTCGTTGAGCTGGGAGCCAGCCGTGACCACCGCTACGTGCTCATCCACGTCGAGAGCTCGACCACCTCTGAGGTGCTCCACATCGAATGCGCCAGGCCAAGGACTCGTGCGATGGTGCTTATCCCTCGCCACCCCGGGGTGCGTTACAGCGCCCAACCCCACCACGGGGCCTGGTTGGTGGTTACCGACGACCACGCTCCCAATGGGCGTCTGATTTCCATCGCCCAGGAAGACCGCGATGACGTCCGCGAGTTGATCCCCCACGATCCCGCCCACAAGGTGGCACGGGTATACCCCTTCGCCGGTCATGTGGTGGTATCCGGCCGGTCGAAGGGAAACCCGAACATTCGGGTGTTGGCTGACGACGGGACCTCCTACAGCATCGACTTCGACGAGGAGGCTTACCGCCTGGGATTCGGAGAGAATCTGGAATACGAGACCACCACTCTTCGCATTACCTACGAGTCGCTTCTCATCCCAGCCCGGGTGATCGATGTCGACCTCGTCGACTCCACCCGCACCATCGTCAAAGAGACTCCGGTGCCCGGTGGTTACGAGCCGGCCAGCTACGTCCAGCGACGCTTGTGGGCCGAGCACGAAGGCGTTTCGATCCCGCTGACGGTCGGCTATCGGGCGGATACCTCTCTGCCGGCGCCAACCCTCCTTTACGGTTACGGCGCCTACGAGTCGGTGCTCGATCCGTGGTTCGACCCGGCCCTTTTCTCATTGCTCGACCGGGGTTTCGTCTACGCCATCGCCCACGTTCGGGGGGAAGGGGCGATGGGCCGAACCTGGCATATGGATGGCAAGATGGCCAACAAGGCGAACACCTTCAGGGACTTCATCGCCTGCGCCGAAGATTTGATCGCCTCCGGCCTGGCCCGACCCGGCCACCTGGCAGCCCGCGGAGTCTCGGCTGGCGGCCTGCTCATGGGGGCAGTAACAGTCATGCGCCCTGAGCTGTGGAGCGGTGTGCTGGCCGAAGTCCCCTTCGTCGACGCGGTCAACACCATGCTTGATCCAACCATCCCGTTGACGGTCAATGAGTGGGAGGAGTGGGGTAATCCGGCCCTGGCCGAACACTACGAGTGGATGATGGCCTACAGCCCTTACGACAACACCGGCCCTGCCAGATATCCCGCCATCCTTACGACCGCCGGTCTTAACGACACTCGGGTGGGCTTCTGGGAACCTGCCAAATGGGTAGCCCGCCTGCGGGAGATGAACACCGGTGATCGACCAATCTTCCTCAAAACCGATCTCGGGACCGGTCACTCGGGCGCCTCGGGCCGCTACGACGCCTGGCACGACGAGGCCTATCTGCTGGCTTTCCTTATCGACCAAACCCGACCGGCTCTCTGAAACCACACCCCCCCCCCGGTTTTGGCGCGGCGAAACCGTGCCCTGGCCCCAGATCGGCGCGCCAGAACGGGTAGCGTGAGGGGAATGGGGGTCGAGCGGCTGTTGCCGTTCCTGCTGGCGGCCGCCGTGGTAAGCACACCGGTTCCGGCCGCGGCCGACGACGGTGGCGCCGTGGAAGCCACCTACTCGGAGTCGAACGGATGCGGGATACCCCGTAGCTTTGCCCCGCTATCGGGGCGCCAGGGCGGGCTGGCCGACTACGAACCTATCCGTGGCCCGTTTGGGGCAATCTTCGGGCGCACCGTCGGTCAAGCGCGCGCGGCGATCGTCCGTTGGACGGTCCCCTTCACAACCTTGTCGGTGTCGGTTCACCAGCGAGCCCTTCCGGCCTTCCAGCAGGTAACCGCCAACCTGGCCGCCAGTGGTGGCTTCTATCCAACTCGGGCCAGTGAGACCTACGGTTTCACCGCCCGGACCGTCAATGGCACGAAGTCGATCAGCTATCACGCCGTGGGTGCAGCCATCGACATCAACTCGCGATCCAACCCTGCTCACGACGCGCTGCTTCTCACCGACATGCCCCCGTGGTACGTGGATGCCTGGCGCCGGGCCGGCTTCTGCTGGGGTGGGGACTGGGTTGGAAAGAAAGACCCGATGCACTTCTCGTGGATGGGTCCGTTGGCCACGCCAGGCCATGGGCCGACGCCGGTCCCGTATCCGTCGCTGGCGAACCTGGCAGCGTTCACCGAGATTCCGGCGATCCATCACGCCGGACTCGGTGGTCGGCGGTCAGCGGCGACGGACGCCCTGGCCGATCTCACCGGGGACGGGTCGCTTGATGTCGTGCGGATCAAGACCCATAACGCTGCCGGCCCGATCGTGGAGGTGATGGGCTCGTGGGCCGACTTCGGCACGTGTGGCCTGGCTCGTTTCCAGTTGCCCGGCGCTGACATTTCGAGACGGGTGATATTCGGCAATACCACCTATGGCGGAAGGGCCGACCTGGTTTTCCTCGACTTCTCCGGATCCCACCTGACCTTGCACCAATACGGCGCCGGCGAGTTCTACCAACAGCACACCGCCATCTCCACCGGGATTCCGTCTGATCCCGACGCCGGATACGTCCTCGCCGACTATGACGTCGATGGCCGGTCCGACCTGTTTGTCGTCGCCAGCGGGAATCTCAGCGTATGGTCGGCCGCTTCCGGCTACGCCGCGTTGGCGACCACCGCCCAGGTGGCGGTCCCGGTCGGTTCGGCGTATGCAGCCGGAGACCGCGACCAGGACGGACGGGCTGACCTATACGTCATCGGCGCCGACGGAAAGATGCAGGTCTTGACCGCAGCGACCGGTTTCTCATCATCGGAGACCTTCGGCCTGCCGCTGGCGGTTGGTAGCAACGATGTCTTCGAGGTGTCTGACTATGACGGTGACGGGCACGATGACCTGTATCGACTCGACGTCAACGGGAGCATCGTTGTCATGTTGGGCAACCAACAGATCTACGCCGACATCGACGGGTGGTTCCGGGCGCCCGAATTCACCTGTCCGCCCGACCAGCCCGTCTACGACTTCGCCGGACGGTTCGCCGACGATGACGCCAATCCGTTCCTGGGCGACATTGAATGGGCCGCCGCTTCGGGGGTCACAGTGGGATGCAACCCGCCGTTCGCCGATTGGTTTTGCCCGAAGCTGGCGGTGAGTCGGGCGCAGATGGCGACCTTCCTCGTACGGGCTCTTTCCCTCCCGGCGGCCGGGGCCGACGCCTTCACCGACGACGCCGGGTCACCCCACGAGTCCGACATCAACGCCATCGCTGCAGCAGGTATCACGGTCGGCTGCGGCCAGGGCGTCTATTGCCCCCATGCCACCATCACCCGCGAGCAGCTGGCCACCTTTCTGGCTGGGGCCTACCGCCTGCCCTCCGTCGCTACCAATCCCTTCGCCGATGTCGCAGGGCCCCATGCCGCCGATGTCGCCGCCCTCTCGGCAGCCGGGATCACCTCCGGCTGCTCGGCGGCGCCGATGCTCTTCTGCCCGACCGCCCCGGTACTCCGCGAGCAGATGGCTGCCTTCCTTAATAGAGCCGAGCACCGGTAGATGTCGAAGTGGGCCTTGACATTCGCCCTGACGCTACTGGTGTGTAAACGCGGCGACCGCACCCGCCAGAACCCCCGACCTAGACCGATGATGGCACCATGAGTACCGCGATCTGGCAGCACTCGCTTCACCTGGCCGAGAGCACCCCCAACTCTCGGAACCGCTACGTCGACTTCCTGCGGGCGGCATCGATCATGGTGGTAGTCATCGGTCATTGGTTGATGGCCGCTCCCGTCATCACCGACCAGGGCCTGACCGAGGGTCACCTCCTCAGCCTCGCCCCCTGGACCCATTACCTCACATGGGTTCTCCAGGTGATGCCGATCTTCTTCTTCGTCGGTGGCTACGCCAATGCCGCCTCCTGGCGAGCGGCTCGGCGGGAGCACACCCCTTACGGTGCCTGGCTGAGAGCCCGGCTGCGACGGTTGACGCTCCCGGTGCTGCCCCTCCTGATGGTCTGGGCGGCCGGCGCCGCCGTGCTGCTGCGCAGCGGCCTCGATCCCGACCTGCTCCGCATCGGCTCGCAGGTGGCGCTGGTCCCTGTCTGGTTCCTCGCCACCTACGTGGCGGTGGTGGCCTTCACCCCGCTGACCCTGACCGCCTGGGAACGATGGAGCTGGGGGTCGCTCGGGGTCGGGGCGGGGGCGGCCGGGCTGGTCGACCTGATCGTCATCGGGGCCGGGGTCGGGGCAGTTGGCTATCTCAACTACCTGCTGGTGTGGGGCACCGTCCACAGCTTCGGATATGCCTGGGCCGACTCCCGGCTGGGGGCAGTGAGGAGACGGCTAGTGGTGGCGCTGGGTGGTCTGGCCGCCACCGCGCTGCTGGTGGGATTGGGCCCCTATCCGGTCGCCATGGTCGGGTTCACCACGGAGGGAATCACCAACACCTTTCCTCCCAAGGTCACCTTGATCACCATCGCCCTTCTCCAGGCCGGCCTGCTGCTCGCCCTGGAAGGCCCAACCCGCCGGCTGCTGGATCGGACCCGAGTCTGGGCAGCCACGATCCTGGTCAACGGACGGATCATGACCCTCTACCTCTGGCACCTCACCGCCATGGTGGCGGTGATCGGGGGCTCTCTTCTGCTTGGAGGCCTCGGCCTACGGGTGGCGGCCGACACCCCAGTCTGGTGGCTCACCCGCCCGCTCTGGATGCTGGGCTTAACCGTCGCCACCCTCCCTTTCCTGGTGGTGTTCGGTCGCTATGAACGGCCCCGTCCCGATCATCGCCCTCCCCCGCCGGCCTGGCGACCCCTCCTCGCCGTGCTCGCCACCTGCGCCGGGCTGGGGCTCTTGGCTCTCAACGGGGTCGCCGATGAGGAGGGTCTCAACGGGGTAGCGCTCTCCCTTCCCTTCGCCGCCGCCATCGCCGGCGGGGTGGGTGGCGCCCGCTGGTGGCAGCGCCGGAACCCCTGAGCGGAGCTGTTAGACCGGACGCCGCCTTTTCGACGAGATCAGACCGGTGTCAAAACCGGCCAGATGCAGCCCCCCGGCAAACCTGGCGTGTTCGATCTTCAGGCATCGGTCTTGAACGACCATCAGGCCGCCGGCCCGCGCCATGGCGGCCGCTTCTTCGTTGCGCAACCCCAGTTGGAACCAGACGACCTTGGCTCCTACCGCGATCGCCTCCTCCACCACCTCAGGCAGGTCGGTCGCCTTGCGAAAACAGTCAACGACGTCGGGGGGCCCGGGCAGGTCGGCAAGGCGCGGGTAACACTTGAGCCCTAAGACTTGCTCGGCATGGGGGTTGACCGGCCACAGGGTGTATGGGGTGCGGAGCAGATAGGTGGCGACGAAGTTCGAGGACCGGAGGGGGTTCGGAGACACGCCGACCAGTGCCACGGTTTTCGCCTCGCGAAGGATCGCGAGGCGTTCTTGCGGACTGGCGTCGGTAACAACCGCCGTCATTTAGGCACCACCCAAGGCCTGCTCCAGGTCAGCGACGATGTCGTCGATGTCCTCGAGGCCGACCGAGATCCGGATCATGTCATCTCCGACTCCCGAGGCGCGGCGTTCTTCGATCGGCACCTGTTGGTGGGTGGTGGAAGCCGGGTGGATGACCAGGGTCTTGGCGTCGCCCACATTGGCCAGGTGAGAGGCGAGGTCGACTTTCTCGATGAACTGTCTGCCCGCCTCGAACCCGCCTCTGACACCGAACGTGAAGACCGCTCCCGGTCCCTTTGGGACGTATTTGCGAACCAGCGGGTCGTTCTCATCGGGATAGCTGACCCAGGCCACAGCCGGGTGAGCCGATAGCGCCTTCGCCACTTTTCTGGCATTTTCGACATGGCGCTCCATGCGAAGCGGCAGGGTCTCCAGTCCCAGCAGCAGCAGGAAGGAGTTGAACGGCGAGAGGGCGGCTCCAACGTCGCGCAACAATTCGGTACGCGCCTTCATGAGATAGGCGTACTCCCGGAAGTTCTCCCAAAAGCGAAGCCCGTGATAAGCCGGAGAGGGTTCGGTGATCACGCCGAAATTGCCGTTGTCCCAGGGGAAGCGACCCGACTCCACAATGACCCCGGCAATCGCCACACCGTGACCGCCGATGAACTTGGTGGCCGAGTGCACGACGATGTCTGCCCCCCACTCGATCGGCCGGCACAGATAGGGCGTCGCAAACGTGTTGTCGATCATCAGTGGCAGCCCGCGGTCATGGGCTGCATCGGCGGCACCTTCGATGTCGAAGACCTCGGCGCGCGGGTTGCCGATCGTCTCGCCATAGACGAGTTTGGTCGCCGGGGTGATGGCGGCTCGAAGCGCGTTCGGATCCGGGTCGGTGAAAACCACGTCGATTCCCATCCGGCGCAGGGTCACATCGAACTGGGTGTAGGTGCCGCCGTACAGGTTGCGGGCGGAGACGATCTCGTCCCCGGCCTTACAAATGGAGAGAACCGCAATCAACTGAGCCGCCTGTCCCGAGGCGGTGGCCAGGGCTCCAAGCCCTCCTTCCAGCGACGCCATTCGCTCTTCGAAGGCGGCATTGGTGGGGTTGCCGATCCTGGTGTAGATGTTGCCGAAGGTCTGGAGTGCGAAAAGGTCGGCGGCCGACTGGGCATCTTCGAACACGAACGACGTAGTCGCATAGATCGGCATCGCCCTTGCCCCGGTCTCCGGATCGGGCCGCTGCCCGGCGTGGATCGACCTGGTGGCAAAGCCATATTGCATAGCCGGGGAGGCTACAACTCAGCGAGGGCGCCAAGAATTCGGTCGACCTCGGCCGGGGTGTTGAGGTGGACAAAACCGATACGGGTCAGCCCTCCCTGATCGAGATATCCAAGGCGGGCCATCGGCTCGACCGCGTAGTAGTGGCCCGACCAGACCGCAAAGCCCTCATGTCCGAGCCGCTTGGCGACGTCGGCCGCGGTCATCCCTTCCACCTCGATAGCGAAGGTCGGCACCCGACCTTCCATGGTCTGGGGACCAACCACACCCACCCTCTTTGGCAATCCGCTCAGAAACTGATCGCCCAGCGCCCGCTCGTAGGCGCCAATCTCGCGAAAAGCCAGCTCCAAGGCCCCCCGCCGCTCACTACCCCATCCCAACGATGCGAGATAGTCGACCGAGGCGACAAAACCGGCGAGCAACTCGAAGGGAGGGGTGCCGGTCTCCCACCGACCCGGCCCAACCTCCGGAGCGGGTCGCACCTTGAAGGCAGGCAAGCGCTCCAGATGCGGTCGGGCACCCCAGAGGATCCCGAGATGAGGCCCGAAGAACTTGTAGGAGGAGCACACCAGGAAGTCACAGCCCAGGTCGTGCACGTCGATGAAGCGGTGCGGGGCCAGATGCACCGCGTCGATGTAGGTGAGGGCCCCCACCCGATGAGCAGCGGCCGTCACCCGTCGAGTGTCAACGAGCGACCCGAACGCGTTGGAACAGGCGGTGACGGCGACCAAGCGGGTATTGGGGTCGAGGAGCGACTCGAGATGATCGACGTCGAGCGACGCGTCGGGATTGATGTTGGCGAACAGGACCTCTGCCCCAACCTCAGCCGCCGCTCGCACCCAGGGAGTGACGTTGGCATCGTGGTCGAGGCCGGAAAGGATGATCCGATCGCCCGGCTTCCACTCACGGGATATCGCCCTGCTCATGGCGAAAGTCAGCGAGGTCATGTTGGGGCCGAATACCACCTCTCCTTGATCGCCCCCGGTCAGATCAGCGGCCGCCGAACGGGCGGCTGTCACCACCTCCTCTGACCGCCGAGACGACCGAAAGTCGCCGCCGACATTGGACATCGAGGCGGCCAAAGCGCCGCCGATCGCTTCGATCGTGCGGCGCGGTACCTGAGTCCCCGCCGGCCCGTCGAGATATACTTGGGGCCCGCTTAGGGCCGGGAACTCGCTGCGGAGGGACTCGACGTCGAGCATTTCTTCTGTTTACCCGGTTCTGGGGCGCAACAGCTACGTTCTGGCAACGAGATTCCACCCCAAGGGATCAGGCGAGCTAGCTGGCTCGCCGCACCTCTTCCATCCATTTGCGCCGGATCTTGACCCGTTCCTTGGGGGTATGACCACCCCAGATGCCTTCGGCCTGGCGCGTCTCGAGGGCGTAGGTGAGGCACTCCTCGGCGACCGGGCAGGTGGCACAAACGGCCTTGGCCTGTCCGATGGCCTGAACATCCTCTGGCGACGGAAAGAAGTCCACGCCCGGCGTCGTCCGGCAGGCGGCAGCCTCTCGCCAGGCAATGAGGTCGGTGGTGGGAGCGCTCATCGTCATCGTCGTATCCAGTGAAGTAATGCTTATTTGGGAGAACCTAAAACGCCTGTCAAGCCTTTTTCGTTCCCGATCTCGATCCGCAGCTTCTTAAGGCACCAGACCCGGCTCGAAACGCCCGAGTTCGGCCCGGGCCACCGACCGGCGGTGAACCTCGTCCGGTCCGTCGGCAATCTTCAGCCACCGACCCATAGACCACAACTTGGCGAGAGGAAAGTCGTCCGTAAACCCTGCCGCC
The DNA here is from genome assembly GCA_052390035.1 of Actinomycetota bacterium. GTDB lineage: Bacteria > Actinomycetota > Acidimicrobiia > Spongiisociales > ZC4RG35 > JBQTHI01. Next base: position 18,367 of record JBQTHI010000101.1, read on the forward strand.
CCGAATACCTGCATGGCACGATCAGCCACAAAGGTCAGGACGTCCGGGGCTACCACCTTGATGGCGGCTATCTCTACCCGCGCTCCCTTAGTCCCGAAGTGATCGATGAGCCAGGCCGTCTTGAGCACTAGCAGGCGGGCCTGATCGATCTTCATCCGCGAATCGGCAATCCACTCCTGGATAACCCCTTGCTCGGCCAGCGGCTTGCCGAAGGCCACCCTCGCCTTGGCCCGCCGACACATCATCTCAAAACACCGTTCGGCGGCGCCGATGGCCCGCATGCAGTGATGGATCCGCCCTGGACCCAACCTCGCCTGGGCGATGGTAAAGCCGCCTCCCTCTTCGCCCAGCAGGCTGGAGGCGGGCACGCGGACCCCGTCGTAGTTCACCACTGGGTGCCCACCGGGATCGTGATAGCCGAATACCGTCGGTTCCCGTTCGACGGTCACTCCCGGCGAATCGAGGGGGACCAGCACCATGCTTTGGCGACGATGGGGATCGGCCCCGGGGTCGGTGACTCCCATAACGATCGCCACCCTGCACCTAGGGGAAGCGGCGCCGGAGGAGAACCACTTTCGGCCAGTTATTACGTATCCGGCGCCGGCGCGCTCGATCCGGGTTCGGATGTTGGTGGCGTCAGAAGAGGCGACATCCGGTTCGGTCATCGAGAAACAGGAGCGAATCTCCCCTTCGAGCAGCGGCGCCAACCATCTCTCCTTCTGTTCGGGCGTTCCGAACATGTGGAGAATCTCCATGTTCCCAGTGTCAGGCGCCGAGCAGTTGATCGCCTCGGGAGCCAGGTGCGGGCTACGACCCGTGATCTCTGCCAGGGGGGCGTACTCCTCAACTGATAGCCGAGCACCGACCTCCGGAAGGAATAAGTTCCACAGGCCCTGCGAGCGCGCCTCCTTCTTGAGCTGCTCGATCACCGGCGCGTGGAAGTTGTGGTCACCGGCGGCCCTGAGTTGGTCCTCATAGACCGGCTCGGCCGGATACACGTGTTCGTCCATGAAGCGGAGGAGCTTCTCCGACAGCGCCTCCACCTTCGACGAATATGAGAAATCCATCGCGTGACGGTAGCCCCGCGGCGGCGAGTATCAGCCCCCGGTGCCGAGAAACTCCTGAACGTCGGCCTGTGAGAAGAACTCAGAGCTTCGATCGACGCTGCACACTTGGGAGATGGAGGTCACGAGGTTGCCGATGCTCGTCACCTCGGTCAGAGTCATATCGGCCACGGTCCCTCCCTGATCGATGATGGCCTGCATGGCGGCAATGTCCTCCTCGCAGTCCCCGCTGGCGGCGGCTCCCTGGCCGCCCTGCCCTGCCTGGGCGGCGAAGTCGCGGATCCATTCCAGGTAGCCGACCGTACCCGGGGCCTCTTCTTCGGCCATTTCGATCATGAAGTCAAACGCCTCCTCATCGCTGATGTCGAGTTCAATGTCCTCACATCCCTTGCCAGCTATTGCCGACTCGTAGGCGGCGGTCTGCGGCTCAAGCGTCGTACCTATCTCCTCTAGCTGTCCGGTGGTCGCGTTGGCCCAGTCCACCTGCTCGACATCTGGCTCGATGTCCTGGAGAAAGGCGACAAAGGCCTCCATGCACTCTTCCGGTATCTCGTCGACACTCACGACCTCACCGCCGCCGCTCTCTGTTGCCTCGCTCGTGGCCACGGTCGTCGCCGGAGCCTCCTCCGCGGCGGTAGTCGCCTCGCCCCCTCCCCCGCCGCAGGACGCCACGAATACCAACACTACGGCCCATCTAATCGCGCCCATACCCAACCCTTTCTGGTGGTGATCCCCTGCAGGCGGTCGACGGGTCCACCGACGACCGGAGACAGATATTACCTACTACGAGCCTCGTTACCCTCGCGGCGATGCACGAAGATCTCCGTATTCGGGTGTCCGCCAACTTTCCACGGCTTACGGAAACGCTGTCCGGACTGGTCCGAATCCCTTCGGTGAGCGCTCCCTCCTATCCGGCGGAAGCGGTGCGGAAGTCGGCCGAACAGGTGGCGGACTTGCTCCGCGGGGCCGGCTGCCAGGACGTTCAACTGCTCGAACATGAAGGCGCCCACCCGGCGGTCTTTGGACAGTTGCCAGGTCCAACGGATGCTCCCACCGTGCTTCTTTACGCCCATCACGATGTACAGCCCCCGGGCCCGGCGGGTGAGTGGCATACCGGGCCGTTCGAGCCTTTCGAGAAGGACGGGCGTTTGTACGGTCGGGGCGCGGCGGATGACAAGGCGGGGGTGATCATGCACCTTGGGGCGCTGGCGGCGTTTGAGGGCCGACCTCCGGTGGGGATCAAGGTCTTCATCGAAGGCGAGGAGGAGGTCGGATCGCGGCACTTGCCGGGGTTTCTCGCCGCCTACGGAGAGCTGCTGCGGGCCGACTTGATCGTGATCGCCGATGCTGGCGTTTGGCGGGTTGGGGTTCCGGCCCTTACGACCTCTTTGCGAGGGCTCGTTGCTCTGATCGTGGAAGTGCGAACGTTGCGATCTGCCGTCCACTCAGGCCAGTTTGGTGGCGCCTTCCCGGATGCCCTCATCGCCCTCTCCCGGTTGATCGCCAGCCTTCATGACGACGAGGGGAACGTGGCCGTGGCCGGGCTTGAGTCATTCGAATCCGATCCGCTCGACCTGACCGAGGAGGAGCTTCGCCAGCAGATGGGAACCGTTAGGGGCCTCGAAACCATCGGCCACGGCCACCTGACAAGCCGCCTGTGGAGCAAGCCAGCCATTTCGGTGCTGGCGATCGACGCACCCGCAATCGAAGAGGCGATCAATCAGCTGGTGCCGGTGGCGCGGGCCAAGATCAGTATGCGCATCGCCCCGGGTCAGGATGGTGAGCAAGCGATCGATGCCCTCCGCCATCACCTGGACCAACATGCGCCGTGGGGTGCAAAGGTCACCATTCTCGACGCCGGCCATGGCAACGCCTTCTCCCTCGAGACGGGTGGTTCGACGCACGACGCCTTCAGCCAGGCGATGACCGAGGCTTGGGGACGGGCGCCGGTCGACATGGGGACGGGTGGTTCGATCCCATTCGTGGCGGCATTCACCCAACAGATGCCGGAAGCCTCGGTTGTCCTCACCGGTGCCGGCGACCCTACATCGTCGGTTCACGGCCCCAATGAGAGCCAGGACCTGGCCGACCTGGAAAAGGCGGTGCTGGCCGAGGCCATCGCCCTCCGGCTACTCGCCGCCAACTGACCGGCCGAAATCGTGTTGCCGCCATGCTTCGTAGACAACGATGGCGACTGCGTTCGCCAGATTGAGGCTGCGTATGTCGGGCTGCATGGGGATGGCGAGCACCTCGCTGACCCAAGACGCGGCGATAACGTCCTCGGGTAGTCCCACGGACTCGGGCCCGAAGAGGAAACTATCGCCAGGTTCGAATCGAATGTCGGAATAGACCGTCTGTCCTGAGCGGGCGAGTGCGAATATGCGGCCGGGCGGCGCCACCGACCGCCAGCCGTCCAGGTCTTGATGGACGCGAACAACGGCTCGGTCACGGTAGTCCATCCCAGCCCGCCGAAGCCTGGAGTCCTCGAGGCTGAAACCCAACGGTTCGATCAGGTGAAGCACGCATCCTGTGTTGGCCGCCAGTCGCATGCAGTTTCCGGTGTTCGGGGGAATCTCCGGCTGAAATAGAACGATCTGAAACACCTCAGAACAACCGCAGGGCCCCGGAGTCGACCTCCTTCAAGCCCTCATAGTCGACCTCGACCGCGTGGATGCCGGCCGATTGGGCATGGAGCCACGCCTGCGGCGTGATCGATTGGGCCACCACCAGGCGCATGACCGGGGAGGCTAGGTCGCCCTAGCCCGGACCCCCCCCTGTTTTGGGGGGGGGGGGGGCGGGGGGGCGGCGGGCCGCCCCCGGCGCGCCCCCGACGCCGGGCCAGCCCGCCGCGGCCCGCCGCCCGCAACACAC